>JAAYHG010000047.1 GCA_012735455.1 Bacillota bacterium | reverse complement strand
TCAGGAAATTACTGCCCCGGACGGGAGAATCATTTGAGTATTTCTGCATGGGCCTTGAAACGGGAGGATGAGAGAAATGCGCATTGGTATTGGTTTTGATGTCCACGCGCTGCAGCCGGGGATTCCTCTCTTCCTTGGAGGGGTGGAGATCCCCCACACCCACGGCCTGGAGGGGCACTCTGATGCAGACGTCCTGTTGCATGCCATCTCCGATGCCATGCTTGGGGCAACAGGAGAACGGGACATTGGTTACCATTTCCCCGACACAGACCCTACTTGGGCTGGGATTTCAAGTCAGCTTATCTTGGTGAAGACAGCAGAAATAGTGGCTCAGCGCGGTTTTGTTGTGGAAAACATTGACAGTATAATCATTGCGCAGCGGCCGAAACTAGCGCCTTACATCATGAAAATGCGTGCTAAGATAGCCTACACCTTGAACCTGCCGGTAGAGCAGGTTTCGGTTAAGGCGACTACCACGGAGCATCTTGGGTTTGTCGGGCGTGGTGAAGGGATTGCGGCGCAAGCAGTGTGCCTACTGCGCAAATCGATTTAAGCATGTGCCTGCACACGCATATGAGTATAAAAGTTGTCTCCTTGGGCATACTGGGAATGTAGGACGCAAAGACCGTCCTACATTCTTTGTGTGAGTGCATCAAAGAGAAAAATCTCTGAGATGCCGAAAGGAGGAGCAACAGTGCACACGAAGACGCGCCTGCTCCTGGCGGGCTGCGTCCTGACCATCTTGTTTCTCTTCTTGAGCCCCCTTGCACCTAAGATTAAAGCACAGGTAGAGGGCTGGACAGTAGCCCTGCGTTCATGGCAGGGTGGAGGAGAGGCTTTACCCGAGATAGTTGTAGGGGACAAGGTGGTTCTCAGGGTCCGTTGTCCAGCAGGTGGGTTCACCCCTTGGGAACGTGGCCAGCTAATAATTCAGCGCCTCAAAACAGCTGCAGAAAACGGTGTAGATCCCCGAAGCATAGTCCCGGGCGTGTTCGGTGGCGAAGCAGTGGTCCTGGCAGGCGACATGCTCTTGGTGACTTGTGACCGCGGGACAGCAGAGGCTAATTCCTTGACACCTACACAGCTGGCTTATACCTGGGCGAATAACCTGCGTACCAGTTTGGGTGCACCACCTTTGGAGCAGGACGACGCTTATCCGACTATGGCGCGTGGCCGTTCCCTCACTGCACGGGCCTCTTGGTATGGACCGGGTTTCCACGGACGCCGAACGGCCAACGGAGAAATCTTTGACCAGAATGTCTTTACCGCTGCCCACCGTGACCTACCCTTTGGCACTATGGTTCTCGTGACTAACCCTAGCAACGGTAAGTCGGTGCTTGTGCGCATTAACGACCGTGGTCCTTACGTAGCCGGACGCAGCATCGACCTCTCATTGGCAGCGGCACGGGCCATTGGCATGGAAGAGGTTGGTGTGGCGGATGTTAAGCTGACGATACTCAGCTAGAAGAGGCAGCTCGCGAGGGCTGCCTCCTTTTTTCACTATGTTTTGCTTCCTTGTCCCTGTTCCTGGAAGGGTTGGCATGCTATAATGATATAATAATAGCAAGGATGAGACCAAGGGAGGACGCCTAGATGCAAGAGGTGCGTGTACGTTTTGCCCCTAGCCCGACTGGACCGCTTCACATAGGTGGTGCACGAACGGCTCTTTTTAACTGGCTTTTTGCTCAAAAAACAGGGGGTAAGTGTATCCTGCGCAGTGAGGATACAGATCGAGAGCGCTCCTCGCATGAGGCGGAGCAGGCTATTATGCGCGACCTGGCCTGGCTTGGTATTAGCTGGGACGAGGGGGTAGATGTTGGTGGTCCCCGCGGCCCCTATCGCCAGACAGAGCGTTTGGATATCTACGCCCGCTTTGCTAGACGATTCCTGCAGGACGGTCTGGCCTATCAGTGCTTCTGCAGTGAACAGGAGTTGGCCGAACAGCGCCGCGAGATGCTGGCCCACGGCGAGACTCCACGTTACCTGGGACGATGTCGCAATCTGTCCGAAGAAGACCGCGCACGCCTACTGGCCGAAGGCAAGAAAGCGGTGGTACGCTTTCGGGTGCCAAGTGGCAGTATTATAAAGTTTAAGGACTTAATTCAGGGCGAGATTGAGTTTGCCGGCGAAGAGATCAGCGATTTTATCATTGTCAAACCGGATGGAACACCTACCTACAACTTCGCAGTGGTTATCGATGACCACCTGATGGGTATTACTCATGTCTTGCGGGGAGAGGAACACCTCCGCAATACCCCGCGCCAGATACTCCTCTATCAGGCTATGGGTTGGAAAGCGCCACAGTTTGCCCATATCCCATTTATCTTAGATGAAGACCGTACCAGGATGTCACAAAGCCAGGGCAATGTGTCTGTGGACGAGTACCGGAAACGCGGTTACCTGCCAGAAACCGTGGTAAACTTCCTGGCTCTCCTGGGCTGGTCCCCGGAGGGCGAGCAGGAGATCTACAGCCTCGCCGATTTGGTTGAGCATTTTAGTCTGGAACGCGTGTTCAGGAGTGCGGCTGTCTTTGATGAGGAAAGACTCAAGCGGCTTAATGCTCACTATATTAAGAAAAGCTCCGCCGAACGTATCCTTGACTTAGCTTTGCCGCATCTTGTGGCAGCTGGATACGTGGAAAGCGCTACTCTCGAGGAACAACGTCCCTGGTTGCTACGAGTAGTAGCAGCGGTAAAGGATGGTCTAACGGAACTGGAACAAATTGGTGAGCAGGTGGACTTTTTCTTCACTCCCACGGTGAAGCCACAGGACAACAAGGCGCGCCAAGTGCTGAGGGAGGAACAGGTCCCCACTGTTTTTGACAGTGTTCTGGAACACCTGGCAGCACTCCCCGAGCTTACTCCAGAGGCAGTGCGAACTGAACTGCGGCGCATAAGTCGTGAACTCGGTCTCACGGCGCGCAGGGTGTACATGCCCCTGCGCGTGGCGTTAACGGGCAGGACCCAGGGTTCGGAGCTCTTCCATGTTATCAGCATTCTCGGACTAGAGAAGGTGCGCGAGCGTCTTAATGCTGCGTTAGCTCTCAGATAGTTGACTGTGTTTTTTTAGGCGTACCAACTTCTTGAGTTATTGCGTGATGAGCGACCCACTTGGTCGCCGGCTATGGAAAGGAGAATGGTCAATGGCCCTCCTAGTGTACAATACCCTAACCCGCAGAAAGGAGGAGTTTCAACCTCGCGAGCCAGGCAAGGTAAGCATCTATGTTTGCGGTGTCACCCCGTATAACTTCTGTCACGTAGGCAATGCCCGCCCCTACCTGGTATGGGATGTTATTCGGCGTTATCTTGCCTACAAGGGTTATTCTGTGCGTTACGTGCAGAACTTTACCGATGTGGATGACAAGATTATCAACAAGGCGAAGGAAGAGGGTGTCACCCCCCTCCAGATTGCCGACCGCTACATTAAAGAGTACTTTACCGATATGGATGCCTTGGGCATTCAGCGGGCCGATGTTTACCCCCGGGTAACCGACCACATCCCTGACATAATCCGTGCGGTGGAAGCCTTAATTAAGACAGGACATGCCTACGAGCTCGACGGCGATGTCTATTACGCTGTAGAGAGCTTCCCCGAGTACGGCAAGCTCTCTGGGCGCAGCTTGGAAGACCTTAAAGCGGGTGCCCGGATTGAGGTCAACGAAAACAAGCGCCACCCCATGGACTTTGCCCTTTGGAAGGCTTCCAAGGAGGGTGAACCCGCTTGGGACAGCCCCTGGGGGCCAGGGCGACCGGGTTGGCACATCGAGTGTTCCGTGATGTCCTTAAAATACCTGGGAGACGGTTTTGATTTCCATGGCGGCGGCTCCGATCTGGTATTCCCGCACCATGAAAATGAGATCGCCCAGTCTGAGGCATACTGCGGCGGCACCTTTGCCCGTTATTGGGTACACAACGGTTTTGTTAACATGGCTGGCGAGAAAATGGCCAAATCACTAGGCAATGTGGTTCGCGTGCGTGACGTTATCAACAGTTTTCCAGGTGTTGTCCTCCGCTACTTCATGCTTTCCACCCACTACCGCAGCCCTATTGATTTCGGCTTGGACAAGATGCCTGCCGCCCAACGGGGTTGGGAGCGCCTGCACAACCTAGAGGAAAATCTGGCCAAGGTGCTGGGTCACACCACGCCTGACACTCCTCTTCAGCTTTCAACCGAGGCCGAGGCGCAGCTCAAGGTCTTTGCCGAACACCGCAGCGCTTTTGAGGCTGCCATGGACGATGATTTTAACACTGCCCAGGCGCTGGGGGTCCTTTTTGAGCTTGCCCGTGACTTGAATAGCTATCTCGCTGCTGGAGAAGTGAGCGGGGAGCGGGCCTATGTGCTCAAGGAGGGGAGAGATCTGTTCCTGACCCTAGGCGAGGTCCTGGGGCTTACCGGTGTTGCCGCCGGAGCGCAGGAGAACACTGCTCTCGTTGAAGGCCTCATCCAGCTGGTGGCGGAACTGAGACAGGAGGCTCGGGAACGTCGCGATTTTGCCACCGCGGACCGGCTGCGTGACCGCCTGAGTGAGCTAGGGGTGTTGCTTGAGGATACCCCGCAGGGACCACGCTGGCGTCTAAAATGAGAGACCTGCCATCTTCCCTAGTTCTAGCATATCTAGGCGATGCTGTCCTGGAACTGTACGTTAGGAAACGGTTGGTTGCGGGTGGGCCTGCCCTCGTGCGATCATTGCATCGGGCGGCCGCTGCTCGGGTTTCCGCCGCGGCGCAGGCGGCTGTATGGAGCGAGCTTGAGGACGAACTTACACCAGAAGAAACTGCGGTAGCCCGCCGCGCCCGCAACGCCCAGCCCAAGCATGCTGTGCGGGGCTCTAGGCCTGAGCATCATCTGAGTACTGCCCTAGAGGCCGTGCTAGGTTACTTATATCTGCTGGGTCAACAAGAACGCCTGGACCAGCTTCTGGAGCGCATCTGGGAGCTGGGCTCCCGGTCTGAGGAGGAGAAACCGTGTACGTAAGACTCTTAACCCATACACCAGACCCAGAACGCACTGTGGCTGCGGCAGCGCGCCTTTGCTATTCTGCCACTGGTGCGGCTCGCCTTTATGAAGATCTAAGTGTCGAACAAGTGGACAAGCTCTTGGCCCACCTAATTGAGAGCGGGTACGAGTCACCCACGGAACACGTAACCTTCACCTTTGCCATTGAGGGTGTGAGCCGCTCTTTAAGCCATCAGCTGGTGCGCCATCGTATTGCTTCTTACTCGCAACAATCGCAGCGCTACGTGCGTGAACAAAGCTTCGATTATATCATCCCTCCCAGCGTGGCGGCTGTCCCGGCACTAAAAGCACGCTTCCACACCACTATGGCCACCATTCAGAACGCTTATAACGAACTCCTCAAGGCTGTGCCGGCAGAGGACGCGCGCTATGTGTTGCCTAATGCTTGTGAGACCAAGCTGGTGGCCACCTTTAATTGCCGCAGCCTCTACAACTTTTTCCGCCTGCGCTGTTGCCGGCGAGCCCAGTGGGAAATTCGGGCCCTGGCCTGCGCTATGCGTGAGGAGGTGCGGCGGGTGGCGCCGCGTCTCTTTGCTCTGGCGGGCCCCAGCTGCGAGACGGAGGGGATTTGCTATGAGGGGCGTTTTTCCTGCGGCCGTGCCCCCCTTGCAAGTCATAGCCGAGGCCAGGGTCGCGAAGAATAAGAATGCCGGCGGGGCAGGTTGCGATGCCGGTCCCAAGCTAAGGTGGTGGAGTAGTGTCAGAGGCGGAGCTCATCTGGGGACGCAATGTGGCGAGCGCTGCCCTTAAAGGCGGGCGATCCGTGAACAAGGGTCTTTTGGCTATGGGTAGTCATGGTCGTACCGTGGCGGAGATAAGGGCCTTGGCGCGCGAGATGGGCGTTCCTGTGGAGGAGATCGACCGCAGGCGTCTGGACCAGCTGGCCCAGGGTGCTAACCACCAAGGCGTTCTAGCCCTGGTGGCCGCGCGACAGTATGTGGAGGTCACTGATCTCCTGGTGCAGGCTCGAGCCGCCAGGCAGGACCCGCTCCTGGTGTTGCTGGCTCATGTTGAAGATCCGCGAAACTTGGGGGCCATAGCCAGGAGTGCCGAGGCGGCAGGTGCCCACGGCTTGATTATCCCCGCCCGCCGTGCGGCGGGTGTTACGGGCACGGCAGAAAAAGCAGCCGCTGGGGCCTTGGAACATCTGCCTGTAGCCCGAGTTGGTAACCTGGCCCAGTGTCTACAAAGGCTGAAGGGCGAAGGCCTATGGGCCATTGGTGCCGATATGGCAGGTGAGCAGCTTTACTTCGACGCAGATCTTACAGGACCTGTTGTGCTGGTGGTTGGTGGCGAGGACAAGGGATTGGGCACGCTACTCAAGCGGGAGTGTGATTTGACTGTGCGGATTCCCATGCTGGGGACGGTACCGTCACTGAACGCCGCCGTAGCTGCTTCCTTACTGCTGTACGAGGTAGTGCGCCAGAGACATGTACGAGGACGTGCGTAGGGCTGTGGACACGCTCGGCTCGTTCCTGGGATCTTACTTGTCCCAAAAGCTCTCCCCCGTGCTTGACGGGGTGACTGGCATAAAGCTATAATAAACAGGGTGGACAGCCGTACACAAAAAGAATAATACCAACCGCGGCAACCTAGGGATGGAGGCGAGGCTTGTGACCGTGGGTGCGATGCAGGAAGCACTTCCTGATCCCGATGCAATCCTGGATGAAGAGCTTGTTATCCAAGCGCGGGATGGCAGCGAAGTCGCCCTGGAAACGCTCATCAACAAGTACAAGAACTTTGTCCGGGCCAAGGCACGATCCTATTTCCTGGTAGGGGCTGACCGAGAAGATATTATCCAGGAAGGCATGATAGGGCTCTACAAAGCGGTGCGGGACTACCGCAATGACAAGCTTTCTTCCTTCCGGGCTTTCGCAGAGCTTTGTGTGACGCGGCAGATTATAACAGCCATCAAGACGGCCACACGACAAAAACACATTCCACTAAACTCATATGTTTCCTTAAACAAACCCATTTACGATGAGGATTCAGATCGAACCTTACTGGATGTGCTCTCCGGAGTCCACATCAGCGATCCGGAGGAGCTGGTGATCAACAGAGAAGAGTTTGATGACATCGAAGACAAAATGGGTGAAATCCTAAGCGATCTAGAGTGGAAAGTACTCGTAGCGTACCTGGAGGGCAGAAGCTATCAGGAGATAGCCGTAGACCTAAAGCGTCATGTAAAGTCCATTGACAATGCTTTGCAGAGAGTAAAGCGTAAGTTGGAAAAATACCTCGAGAAGCGGGCGGAAGATTAACCCTGTTGACTTTAGCTTCAGTCGGGTTTATGATAATAGGTGCTAATGATTTGTGAGCCGACGTAGCTCAACTGGCAGAG
>JAAYHG010000046.1 GCA_012735455.1 Bacillota bacterium | reverse complement strand
CAGCTATAATAGCCCTGTCGGAGAGAATACTAAGGAGGAACAGGCCGCGCATGGCATTGGAAGTAGGTAGTATTGTCGAGGGTGTAGTCACCGGTATAACCCACTTTGGTGCTTTTGTCACCCTGCCGGATGGGCAGACGGGACTGGTGCATATCTCTGAGGTAGCGGATACCTACGTCCGGGACGTCAAGGACTTCCTTAAGGAACAGGACAAGGTTAAGGTTAAAGTTATCGGCCTCGACAAGAGTGGTAAGATTGGCCTCTCCATTCGGCAAGTAACCAACTCTGGTCCACGTCGTCGCGTTGGGACCGGCCCTACTCGTGAAGCCCGGCGCCCCAGTATGAGTTTTGAGGATAAGCTAGCGCGCTTTCTTAAGGAAAGTGACGAACGCCAATCGGACCTGCGCAGGAACACAGATTTGAAGCGCGGTGGGAGAGGAAGTAGTCGCCGGAGTTGGGACGTTCGTGGCGCGGACTATTAGTTAGCATAATAGAGTAGTTTGCAAGAGGCATCCTGACGCAGGGTGCCTTATTTTGTTGAGGAGATGATACTCGTGCGTATCGCCGCCATAGACATCGGCACCAATTCTATCAGGCTTCTGGTGGTAGATGAAAAAGCGGATCACCTCCAGGTGGTGCGTCAAGAATTGACCCCTACCCGCTTAGGGCAGGGTCTTGGAGAGAGCCGCTCTCTTCTCCCTGAAGCCCAGGAACGTACAGCCCGGGCGGTGGCGGAGTTTTATACAGTTGCCCGTAGCATGGGCAGCAGCGCAGTGCGCGTCTTTGCCACCAGTGCTGTACGTGATGCAGTCAACCGCGAGGAGTTCCTGTCCCGGATCCAGTCCGAGATCGGTTTAAGGCCTGAAGTTCTCAACGGAGAGACAGAAGCACGTTTCAGCTTCCTGGGTGCTACCCGGGCTGTAGGTGTTCAGGGAAGGATTCTAGTGGTGGATGTAGGTGGCGGCAGCACAGAACTGGTATGGGGGGAGAAAGAACAGGTTGCCGTTGCCTGGAGCCTCAACATTGGTGCTGTGCGTCTGACGGAGACCTACCTGAAGACTGATCCGGCTACCGAAGGGGAACTAAGAGAGCTGAGAGCGGTGATTCGCTCTGCGTTACGCCAAGTGGAGCCAGTATACTTGGGGTCCGAGACGAAGGCCGTGGCCGTGGGCGGAACAGCCACAACTCTGGCTGCTATGGGGCTGGGCCTGAAGGAATATTCACCTGATAAAGTGCAGGGTTTTATTCTCAGTGCTCAGGATTTAAGAGGCTTTCTACTACTGCTGGCCTCTTTGCGTGTAGCCGAGCGCAAGGGACTTCCGGGCTTGCCGGCTGCGCGTGCGGACATTATCTTGGCTGGGACCATGATATTGCAGTTGGTACAGGAGAGGTTCGAACTTGGCAGCTATATAGTGAGTGACGCCGATTCACTACTGGGCTCCTTGTACGACCTGCGGGCAGGCACATCCGGGAACGAGAAGACATAAAATGAGCTGGTATCATGCTAAGGCCGGGAGGTAAAAAATGAAAGAGCCGTCAACAGCGAAAACAGCTGCTACTCCTGAATCTCTTCAGCGCTGGCAGGGAGAACTCCCGGCGGCAGTCCGACAAGAGCTTCTCCGCCAGGTTCAAGTGATAATTCCCATTTTACCTACCAAGACGAAACGCACCCGCAAGTGGCTTAGCTTCTTATAAAAAATATAGAGAATAGGTGTCGGAGCTAAAGGCGCCAGTGGATGGCGCCTTTTTTCTTTAGCGTTGTGAGAAAGCATACATAAACTACAGATTTGTCTGGGCAGGCTAAAGGAAATCAGGAGGGGGGAATTGTTATAAATCCAATCACTTTGGCACAAACTAGCAACCGGAGGTGATAAGAGTGCCAGACGAAAACCAGACTGGCGAAAGCGGCAACCAACAGATGGTCCGTCATGACCGTGATATGGGCGGGGGATCCTGGGTTAGTCACATTGT
>JAAYHG010000045.1 GCA_012735455.1 Bacillota bacterium | reverse complement strand
GTATTTAACCTGGTGGGGATGTCGTCGGCCATGGTGGCGCCGCTGGTAAGCGGGCTGGTAAAGGACTTAACGGGAAGCTTAACGGGGGCGTTTTATCTGGGTGCAGCAGTGGTGCTTGTGGGCATGGGTTTTGCTACGCTGGCGAGAGAGGTGTAAAGAGGAGGTAGTGCTGATGCCGAAGCGGGTGTTGGATGATTGGAGCAGGATCGTTTCCTTATTGGAGGAAACCACGGTTGGGGTCTTGGCTACGTGTACGGAGGGCGAGCCCTGGGCGGTGCCCATGAATTTTGTCTATGACCGGGAGGCCAACAGGGTCTATCTGCACTCGGGACTTAAAGGGCGCAAGCTGGATAACATCCGTGTAAACCCAAAGGTAATGTTCTTGGTTTACGACCCGGGCAGGTTAGCGCGTGCTGACAAGGCCTGTAACTTCGGCCAGCGCTATCAGAGCGTGATCCTTACGGGGCAGGCAAGGGTTGTGAGTGACCAGGAAGAAAAAAGCCTGGCCTTGGCCAAGCTGGTTAAGAAGTATGCTGCGGGGCATAACGTGCCGCCAGTCCCGGAAAGTGAGATAGACTCGGTGGCTGTCATTGTGATTGAGGTAGAGGATATCAGCGGAAAAGAGAACGTGGATCCACCGGTCAGGGATGCCTAACCTGCCAGGGGTTAGTGGGCTTGAGCGGCAGAGGTCCCGGCCACGTAGCCTGAGGACCAGGCCCACTGGAGGTTGTAGCCGCCGCAGTCACCGTCGATGTCGATGACCTCGCCGGCAAAGTAGAGGCCGGGGACGAGGCGAGAGGCCATGGTATAGGGGTCCAGATCGCGGACATCCAGGCCGCCGGCGGTGACTTGGGCAGCGCTCCAGCCATTGGTGCCAGTGACGGTGAAGTCCCAAGCGGTGAGGAGGCGGGCCAGGGCAGTGCGCACCTGGCTGCCCACCTGGGCGGCCTGCTGGTGGATGTTGTTGAGTCCGGCCTCTTTCAGGAGCACAGGGATAAGGCGTTTGTTGAGAAAGCCCACCAGGCTGAAGTCGGCTTCCTTGGCCCCCTGGGTTTGAAAGCGCTGGTCGAGAAAGGCCCTTACTTCCGCTTGGCTTTGGTCAGGGAGGATGCTCAGCCTGAGGGTGGGCTGTTCCCCCCGGGCTAGCACCTCTCCGGCGGTGCGGCTGAGGTCGAAGATGGGGGGACCGGAGATGCCGTAGTCGGTAAAGAGGATCTCCCCCTCAGCACGGCGCAGGGGTTTTTGCCCGGCCAGGATGGTGGCTGTGCCCACGAACTTAACCCCGGCCAGGGCTCTGAGGAAGGGGGCGTTGAGCCGCAGCTGTACCAAGGCAGGGAAGGGCGTTACCAGCCGGTGGCCGAAGGAGGCGGCCAGGTCGTAGCCGGCGCCGGTACAGCCGAACTGGGGACCGGCACAGCCGCCGGTGGCAATTACTACGGCATCGGCGCTGAAAGTGCTCTCTCCGGTGCGCACGGCGAAGGAGCGGCCCGTGTTCTCCAGGGCCCTGACC
>JAAYHG010000044.1 GCA_012735455.1 Bacillota bacterium | reverse complement strand
GGTCACAGCAACAGGGAGATCGGTGAAGCTTTAGAGATAAGCGAGAAAACGGTAAAGAACCACGTTACCAGTATCTTCCGTAAGATAGGGGTGGATGACCGTACCGAGGCAGCTTTGTACGCTGTGCGCCGAGGTTACGTGGCAATTAACTGACAAGCACGGGCGTTGGGCTCAGAGCATAGCATGAGTGCGAAAGGATGGTGAAAGCATGCTCTGGGCCGGAAATGATCTGTCTCGTTACGCATTGATCCTGCTGGCAGTTTATGGACTTCTGGCATTGTCAGGGGCTGTTCGTCGTGCTGTGCTGAGGCGGCACCAAAGCCAGGAAGAAAAACCATTTGTCAGCATTCTAGTTATTGCCCGCGATGATGAATACCGTATCGAAGGGGTGCTCCGCTGGCTGCTCAGCCTAAACTATCTGGACCATCTTGGCAGGCCCAATTACGAACTGGTGGCGGTGAGTGCCGGTTCCAACGACCAGACCCCGGCAATTGTTGAACGCCTGGCCCGGGAAAATGTTTTGCTGAAGGCCCTGGCGGTGGCCAAGGGCGAGCCGGCGTATGAGCAGGGTTTGGCCCTGTGCCAGGGGGAAGTTGTTTGCCTCTTGGATTTGGGTAAGCAGGCTTTGCGGGAACCAGGACGGGCGGTAACCCGCATTCTAAATGAAGGGGCCGTCCTCTAAGCATGTACCCGGCTGCAGAGCCGGGCTTATTTTTTTGCCCGCAAACCAACACGGTTTGCGCGAAAGTGAACCCGTCTTGTGTTAAGTAGGAATTTGGCTTCAGTCCCCGCCTGTCTTATGCTCGTAACGTGCTAGAACTCAGTGCTTAAGAGCAGGCGGGGGAGGGAAAAACATGAACCATGATGGGAATATGGATTTTTTGGTTCGTGCGGCGCAACGCGGCGATGCGCTGGCCAAGGAGCTTGTGGTACAGCGTTTTCGGCCCTTGGTGGAGGCTACTGCCAAACGATTGGCTCCAGAAGCAGGAGATGTGGATGACCTGATTCAGGAGGCGACACTGGCCCTGCTGCGGGCGCTGCGAGAGTTCCGGCCTGCAGGTGGAGCACCTTTTGCCTGGTACGCCAAACGTCAGGTTTACTGGGCGGTGCAGGCAGTGGTAAGGCGCCTGAAAAAGGAGCGAGCTCGCTGCGAACTGCGGTTGGACAACCCATCTGGCGAAACTCTGACCCAGGCAGAACTATTGGAGGATCCGAGCCCTGGCCCCGAGGAGATAGCTGTGGCAGAGGATATGCGGTGCCTCTTTCAATCTGTCTGGGCAACTCTTACGGAGCGGCAGCGCCAGGTCTTGGCGCTGCGCAGCCAGGGGCTGACGTTCAGCGAGATAGCAAAAGAACTAGGCATCTCGCCTTCTACGGCCAAGGGGGTAGCGGCGCGTGGTAGGGAACAGATAAAAAAGTATTTTCAGGCGTGGTCCAAACGGGGGTGAGCCGTCAGTTTATAGGTGAAAGGAGGTGCAGATAAAATGGCAGTACAGCGCATTCCCGAGCTGTGTCAGCTGCAGCTCAGGTTGCAGACCGGGACCGATGAAGGCGGCAAGCCTGTGGTACGGGCAAGGTCTTTCACCAATGTAAAGGTGAATGCGTCAGACCAGGATATTTATGACGTGGGCCAAGCCCTGGCCAGCCTGCAGATCCACCCGCTGGTTGCCGTTCGGCGTATCGATACCGGTGCCCTAAACGACATCGCCTAGACTCTGTTTTCGTCTGAGGTTAGGCGGAAGGAGGTGAGACAATGGAAACCAGCTTGAGTTTGGTGTTTAAGAATGCCGAGGGGCGTACCACCACGTTCTCCCTGGCAGATCCTCGGGCTGACATTACCGAAGCCGAGGTGGCACAGGTGATGCAAACCATCATTGCAAGAAATATATTTGCCACCAGTGGCGGCGATCTTGTAGAGGCAGTGGCAGCGCGGATCACCAGCCGTGAGGTAACGGAGCTCGATATCAGTGCAGCCTAAGGGCTGGTTTTGGTACTGAGGTGATCTTATGGAGCAGAGCGTTTTCAGCCAGATAGCCAACCTGGGCTTTCCGGTGGTAGTTTCCATCTACCTGCTGGTACGCATGGAAGGCAAACTGGATGAACTGAGTAGGAGCATAGCCGAACTGGCACGTACCATAAGCGCCCTGGATGTTTAGGACTGGCTGGGCTGGTGCAAAGCACCCAGCCCAGCTTCTCACTTAAGGCAGTACCACCTGGGAGGAAATGGAGCAAATAACGTCGAATTGAGAGTTAACCCTGGCTACCGAAACACGCCTGGGGAGGTAGTTTTTATGCAGTATGAAGAAAGGCAACTAAGCCTTTTTGCTGAGCCGTCCCGGCAGAGTGTTACACGGATTGAGGCGCCTTGGGAGACGGCTACCAGCTTGGCCGATTTGGCCCGGTTTGCTGTTCAGTGTCATCGCTGTCGCCTGCGTGCAGGTTGTCGCCAGGTTGTTTTTGGCGAGGGAGACCCGGCAGCGGATCTAATCTTCGTAGGCGAGGGGCCCGGTCAGGAAGAGGATGCAGCCGGGCTTCCCTTTGTGGGACGGGCGGGCCAGCTCCTAACTAGGATCCTGGCTGCGGCCGGCTTGGAGCGTGGTGAAGTGTACATTACCAACGTGGTAAAATGCCGGCCGCCTGGGAATCGCCTGCCGCAACCAGACGAGGTACAAGCCTGCAAGGTTTACTTGGAGGCCCAGATCAGGATCATCCGGCCCAAGATATTGGTATGCCTGGGTGCATTAGCGGCACAAACCCTGATTGATCCAAGGGTCCGCATTACGCGGGATAGGGGTAAGTGGGCCCACAAAGACGGTATCCTCATTATGCCTACTTTTCACCCGGCAGCGCTTCTTCGCGACCCCTACAAGAAGAAGCCGGTTTGGATAGACATCCAGTCAGTGGTCCGCCATTACCGTGCCTTGCCAGGACGGGGGCAGGAGTAAGGCCCCAGTAGCCGTTCGGAGAAGGAGGGAGACCGTTGAGCGATGAAGGACCGCTAAGGGACGGGAGCGTTGCTATTATCAAGGGTGAGCTTAAGGTTATCGATCCGCTGAAAAATGGACGTCCGGCGACCCTGATCCCAGGTGAAGGCGTGAAGGTCTATGTAAATGAGACTGAGATTACCGGCCCTACGCCAGTGACCACAGCCACGGCGGTCCGTTTGGAGCTCCTTGAGGAGCAGGGGAGCATTGAGGTGAAGGTCGAGATTGCTCCTGATGGCCTGAGCGCCAACGCCCACTGCGAAGTAACCAAGAACCGTAGCTATGTTCTTAAGGATACGGCGCCGCGCAGGGTGCTTACCCTGAGTACCGAGGTCAGAGAGTCCGCGCCTGTCCTAAAGGTGGAGGAGATTGAGGCTGCTCTTAGGAAAAAAGGAGTCTTCGTGGGACTAAACTGGGGGGGAATAGAGGAACTGGCGGCGGACCCGACAGGCATGCCTCGGGTGGTGGCAGAGGGTACACCGCCCATCCCGGGTAAGGATGCCTGGATTGAGCTCAAGTTTCAGGAGATGGAGGGACCCAAGGTCCGCGCCTCGCTGGAAGAATCCAAGGTGGACTGGCGAGAGCTGAGCTACATACCCACGGTGGTGGAGGGGGACGAACTGGCTGTAAAGCACCCTTTGGTTCTAGGGCGGCCAGGCCTTTCTGTCACGGGACAGCCCATTGAACCGCTTGTTCCCAGGGATGTGGAACTGGTGGCAGGTCAGGGAGCGCAAGTCGTGGACAACGGTATGCGGGTGGTGGCCACGCAAAAGGGGCGCCCCACGGCGGCCAATGGGCGGATAGAGGTCTTGCCTATCCTCGTACAGGAGCGCGGTGTTGATCTAAGTACAGGGAACATAAGATTCACTGGTGATGTTCTGGTTAAAGGGAACGTGAGCGAGACAATGGTAGTGCAAGCAGGCGGCAACATTGAGGTGTTGGGAAATGCTGAGCACGCCATGCTGATTGCGGGTGGAGAGATCGCAGTGCGCAGGAACCTTATCGGCGGCCTGGTCCGTGCCGGTGGGGCAGGTGTGGTTCACTTGAGGAACGAAGACCTTTGGAAGCAGTTAATTCAGGGTTTGGAAGAATGTGCGGCAGCCATAAACCAAATTGCTTCCCACCCGGAGCTGGGACCGGTAGCGGCCAGACAGGGCTGGAGACGCGTTTTGCACCAGCTTTTGGACACCAAGTTCCGAGTTATTCCTGAGAGCATACGGGAACTTAGCCAGGCTTACAACGGGGTAGAGGGTATTCTTGTGGATGAGGTGCAGCAAGTCTTGACTGAACTGCGAAAACGCCTAACAGGTAATGGGCCCTTGGGACTAATAGGAAGCGGCGAGCTCAAGGCCCTGGTTAAGCGTGCCCAGAACCTATCGGAGGACATAAAGAAGCAGTGTAGCAGCAGCATGTCCTTTGTGGCCAGCTATGTTCACGCTGCCAAGGTGGAGGCCGGTGAAGATATTATCATTTCAGGCCAGGGCAGTTACCAGGCCCACCTGTATGCAGGACGTGCTGTGCGTGTGCACGGCAAACCAGGTGTGGTGCGTGGTGGTATTGTGGAAGCCAGGGAACGTATCAGTGTAAATGAGGTGGGTTCTGCCTCAGGGGCAATCACCCTGCTCAAGGTGGCGGCCGGCGGTGTCATTGAAGCAGGCAAGGTGTTCCCAAATGTTACCCTTCAGGTGGGAGCCGTGAGACATTTGTGCGATACTATTCAGCACGGGGTTGTTGCGCGTTTGAACGACCGGCACGAGTTAGTACTTGGCTGAGGTGCTGCGGGGGCAGGAATGCCCCAATTTTTATTCTTTTTCCTGCAGGAAATATTTTACAGGACGTCGAATTGGAGGGTTAAGTCTATCAAGAGGGGGATAAAGACGGTTTGTTTGAACTAAGCGGTGGTGACAATAACAAAGTAATCTTAAAGAACAAGGAACACCTGCTTAGCCAGAGAGATCTTGCGGCTAGTGTGGCGCATGAACTCCGGAACCCACTGGCGGCCATTCGGGGTTTCTTGCAACTCTTAGGTGAACGCGTAGTAGATGAAATAGACAGGAACTACATAAACCTGGTAATGTGGGAACTTGGGCGCCTTGAACGCTTGGTAGAGGATTTTATCTGTCTCGGGCGTTTGTCAGCGCGCCTGGAGTCTCGCGACTTGGAAACAATCGTCAGAGAAGTGGTTGCGGTGGGAAAACCCATTGCCGAGTGCCGAGGAGTAAACTTGAGCTTTGTGGCAGAGCCGTGCCCGCCTATCATGGTGGATCGCTATCTCATCAAACAGGTCCTCTGGAATCTCATAAAGAACTCTGTTGAGGCGATGCCTGGTGGGGGAGAGCTTATTCTTCGCCTGGCCCTTGTGAACGAGAAAGAGCTGGAGCTTACAGTTCGCGATACAGGAATTGGTATCCCCAAAGACATTCAGTTCCGTGTCTTTGAACCGTACTTTACCACTAAAGACACTGGAACAGGGTTGGGCTTGTCAATTTGTTACGAGATTATCAAGTTACATGGTGGATCTTTGCATCTGAAATCAGAAGAAGGCCAGGGGACTACTGTTAGCATTCGGCTACCTGTTGGACCGGGGGAAGACCCGGGCAAACAGTAATGAGATGGAGGTAGCTAAGATTAACGCAGCTAGGTCGAGCCTACACCCTATTTCCCATAGAGAGAAAGGCTTGGATACCTATTAGTACTTATGGTATAATAACCCGAAGAGTTATGCTACCTGAGGAGGAGTACGCTAATGGAGGGCAATTCCTACCATTTTTACGAGTTAGAGCGGGTAATAAAGGGGGTAATCCGGCAGGCTTTGAAGGAGATCTATGACCTTAACCTGGCGGAAAGTGAGATCGCCCTCGAGACCCCTCCCCAGCGGGAATTCGGCGACCTTTCCACCCCACTGCCCCTGCGCCTAGCCAAGACGCTGCGTCGCCCTCCCCTCGAGATAGCGGGCAAATTGCGCGATATCCTGGCGGCTCAAGAGATCCCATATTTGCAGGACTACACCGTGACAGCCCCCGGTTACGTTAATTTCTGGTTAGATATGGCGGCACTTACCCGTGCTGTCTTTGATGAGATTACGGTTAACAAAGACAAATACGGTGAGGTCAAGACGGGTAAGGGGAAAAAGGTTGTTATAGAACATACCAACATCAATCCTAACAAAGCAGCCCACATCGGCCACCTGCGCAATTCCTGTTTAGGAGATACCCTGGCTCGACTTAAACGCCGGGCGGGCTATGATGTTGAGGTACAAAACTACATAGATGATACCGGCGTTGCTGTGGCCGATATTGTGGTGGGTCTGCAGCAGTTGAAGCGCGAGCCGGCCCCCGGTGAGCGTTTTGACTACTTCTGTTGGGACCTTTATACGGAAATAAATCAGAAGTATGATGAAGACCCCGGCCTAAAAGAAAAGCAGCGCGAGGTGCTGCGCCTTATCGAGGAAGGGGACAACCCTACAGCGGAGCTAGCCAAGAATGTGGCTCACCGGATTGTGGAGTGTCATCTGGGAACCATGTGGCGTTTGGGGATTTACTATAACCTGCTCACCTGGGAGAGCGATATCATTCACGTGGGCTTTTGGCGCCATGCCTTTGAACTCCTCATGGAGAAGGGGCACCTGGTCCATGATGAGGAGGGCGACAACGCAGGGTGCTGGGTGGTGAAAT
>JAAYHG010000352.1 GCA_012735455.1 Bacillota bacterium | reverse complement strand
GTTACCAACAGGGACGGCGGCACGACCTTTGCCGACGGGCTCTTTACTTATATCAGTGTGCCGCACCTTACCAAGCTGGAGCCGACAGCCGGTACTATAAGCGGTGAGACCTGGGTTGTGCTCAGCGGTGAGGGCTTCCTGAAAGAAGACGCTGTGATTCCCAGTGTTTATTTTGGAGGCGTTTCAGCTAGGGCGGTGGAGTACATCTCAGAGACAGAGCTGGCGGTAAAGACGCCGCCTGCCCCTACAGGTGAGGCCGGAGCCGTGGACGTTGAAGTGGTCAATCCCGATGCCGGTCGCGACGGCAGTACCAGCAGCGGTCGCGTGACGCTGGTGGGGGGGTTTGAGTACCGTGTGCCCAATACGTCGCCGAGGATTACCGCCCTTGATCCCGATCGTGGATCTGTGGGAGGCGGGACGCGAGTAGTAATCCAGGGGAGCGACTTTCGTGAAGGTGTTCAGGTCTACTTTGGTTACAAGAAGGCGGCAAAGGTCGAGCGACGGGATGACCAGCTGCTAGCAGCGATTACGCCGCCTGGGAAACCGGGAGCAGTGGACGTTACGGTGATCAACCCTGGCTATGGTCAAGCGCAAAGTCGGGCCGGGGCGCCGGACGAGGGTGGCTTCACCTATGTGGTGCCGCGTTCTCTGCCCGAACTCCATTCGATCTTTCCCGCCGAGGGCAGCAGCGCAGGCGGAGACCTGGTCACCCTAACAGGCGTAGATTTCCGCTTGCTGGTACCGGATGGTGGTTCGGAGCTGCAGGCACCCACAGTGCGCTTTGGAAACCAGCGCGCAGAAGTGGTTGCCGTGCTGGACAGCCTCGGGATGCCGTTAAAAGGGCCGGATCAGCATGGAACCGTCCTTAAGGTACGAACGCCACCGGGGATGGCTGGCGCGGTGGACGTGAGTGTAACCAATGCCGATGCTGCCCACGCACTCTTACCCCGGGCCTTTACCTACCGCGAAACCACCACCTATCCAGAGATTGAATCCCTGTCACCGGCTATGGGACAGGCCAGCGGAGGAACTCCGGTGGTTGTTAGGGGCAGAGACTTTGCACCGCAGGCCCGGGTGTATTTTGGTGGCCGGGCCGGGCAGAAGGTGATCTGGGAGTCGGACACCGCGCTGGTGGTTTGGACTCCGCCGGGTCCAGCCGGACGCAGTGTGGATGTTACCGTGATCAACCCGGATGGAGCCAATGCCACCCTTGAGGGGGCATTTGCCTATCAGCCCGACCCGCAGCTGCGGCCTCGTATCAGCACTGTGGTTCCCAATCAAGGACCGGTCAGTGGCGGAACAGAGGTGGATATTTGGGGCAGCAATTTCCAACCGGGCCTCAAGGTGGTCTTTGGTGCGGTGATTATTACCGACCCCGAGATAACCACCGGGGATGGTGGCGCTGGCCAGTCTATCCGGGTCACCGCTCCAGCGCGGGAACTTCCCGGTCCAGTTGACATCGCTGTGGTCAACCCCGACGGGGGAACTGCTACGGCATCCGAGGGTTACACCTACACGGAGCTAACTCTGCCCGTGGAGATATCGGCCATTGCGCCCAGCAAAGGGCCGCGTTCTGGTAACATTCCTGCTCAGATCACTGGCAGCGATTTTCTAACCGGTGCCCGGGTATACCTGGGTGGCCTTGAGGCAGTAGCTGTAACGGTTCTGGATGCCAGTACCATCGCATTGACTGTGCCAGCGATCCCAGCAGGACAGGGCGACCAGACGGTGGATGTGGTGGTGGTGAATCCCGATGGCGGGAGCGCCCGCTTAGAGGACGGTTTTACCTATACAGAACCTGAAAGCAGTCCGAAGATATCCCGGGTTAAACCCGCAAGCGGCCGCACCCAGGGCGGTACACCGGTAACCATCTCGGGGAGCGGTTTTACCACCTCCAGCGAAGGCGAGGCACCGGGGGTATTCTTTGCCGGCCGTTTAGCCCAGGAAATCAGTTGGGTTAATGAGACTACATTGTGGGTGCGCACCCCCCCTGGTGAGCCGGGATGGGCGACCGTGACAGTGATAAACCCGGATGGTGGTGCGGCAACCCTTGTAAACGGCTTCACCTATGAGGAGCGGCCAGGTCCCCAGGTTACAGCCATCGATCCAGTAAGCGGTCCTTCAGCTGGTGGTACCCAGGTTACGATTACGGGCAGCGGCTTTGACCCTGGTGTTAGCGTTACCTTCGGCGCTGCTGCCGCCCAATCCGTGGAACGCCAAAGCGATACCGCCCTGCTTGTTGTTACCCCTGCCCACGATTTGGGTACAGTGGATATTACAGTGACGAATCCAGACGGCTCTTCCTTTACACAGCCAGAAG
>JAAYHG010000043.1 GCA_012735455.1 Bacillota bacterium | reverse complement strand
CTCCCGTACGAAAGGCCGGCAGCACAGCTAAAGACATGACGATTATTCCCATGCCACCCAGCCAGTGGGCAAAACTGCGCCAAAAGAGAAGACCATGCGGCAGGGACTCAAGGTCGGCCAGGACGGTGGCTCCAGTAGTCGTGAACCCAGACATAGCCTCAAAAAACGCATCACTGAAGGTGGTTAAGGTGCCGGAGAAAAGGAAAGGCAGGGCGCCAAAAGTAGCTACCAGGAGCCAGGCAAGACTGGCGGTAGCGAATCCTTCCCTGCCGCTAAGGCGTGTGTTGGTGCAGCGCACATGGGATAACATAAAACCTACGGCTAGGGTAATGACCATGGTTAGGAAGAAAGCGGGTGCATCGCTCTCGCTAAGACAGAGTGCGATTCCCAGAGAAGGCGCCATTAGGGCGCCCTCGCAGAGAAGTATGAGACCCAAGTTCTTGAGGATGAAACGTAGATTCACATGCCTTACCCCTCTACAGCGATGAATGGCGGATATGCCTTTTCGGCTTGTTCCTTCAGGCAAAACACCACGACGCGGTCACCCTTTTGGATGATTTCATTCCCATCGGGCACAATCACGCGCTCCCCCCGTACCACGGCACCCACGATTACCCCGCGTGGGAGACCAGCCACAGCCAGTTTCTTGTTGCGAATTTTGGCTCGCGGGCCAATGATGAACTCTGCCACCTCTACCCTGCCATCGAGTAGTAACGACAAGGACTCTATCTTACCACCGCTTACAAACTGCAGAATCTCACCTACGGTGATAAGGCGCGGGCTAATGGCAGAATCCACACCCAGCTGTTCTACAATAGGTCCGTACGCCGGGCGGCTAATCTTGGCGATAGCTCGTTTTACCCCCATCTGTTTCGCCAAGAGGGCCATAAGTAGGTTTTCTTCGTCCATACCAGTTACAGCCACGAAGGCATCGGTATCGGCCAAACCCTCAGTACGCAGCAGCTCCAGGTCCGTACCGTCACCGTGGAGAACTAGAACCGAGGGTAAGCGCTCGGCCAGGTCCAAGCACCGTTTTTCGTCCAGCTCAACAATCTTCACCTTAATGCCAAAAGCAGAGAGGGCATCGGCTAAGTAAAAGCCGATCTTTCCCCCACCCAGGATAATGACCCGCTCTACTCTATGAGGCTTCTTTCCCTGTAAAGAAAATAAGCGGGAGATACTTTCCCTGTTGCCTAAGACGTGGAGGTGATCGCCAACGGCAATGGTATCGCTGCCACCTGGTATCAGTACGTGACCATTGCGGGATACTGTTACCACCAGGGAAGGGCGGGGCAGGGAGATGTCCTTAATTTGTTTCCCTGCGAAGGGCATACCTGTCTCCACTGTAACCTGAGCGAGTTGCAGTTTACCGCCGGCAAACTCTTCGGTATGTCCCACAAAGGAGTTTGTGAGCAACCGGGCGATCTTAACTGCTGCCGAACGCTCAGGGTTGATAACCATGTCAATACCGAACTTTAGTTTGGACATCACCATGCTGCGGACGTAATCCGGGTCGCGCACGCGGGCTATGGTCTTGGCTACCCCCAAGTGTTTTGCCGTCAAGCAGGCGATCATATTCGTTTCGTCACTGTCTGTCACAGCAATCAAAAGGTCCGTGGTGTCGGCTCGGGCCTCTTTAAGCACTTGGACGCTGGCACCGTTACCTTTGAGAACATGGATGTCCAGACTGTCTGAGACCTCTGTCAGCTTATTCTCGTTTGTATCCACAGCTACCAGGTCATGGCCTTCTTCACGCAGGCTAGTGCAGATTTGTGTTCCCACCTTGCCCAAACCTATCACTATAATTCTGATAGTGGCTCCCTCCATAACTATAAGGGCTTAAAACCACAAGTTTCCATGTGGTCGTATGATCTTGTAGCTATTCTACAAAGCTGTTCTAAATCCTTTGAGAGAAATTCTTTGGCCAGCAAGGAATTGGCAGTTATTCTAGGACTCACTGCAGTAGAGAATATGCAAAGCTTGGTTATTCCGGACTGCTGGCGGAATTACTAAAGGAGTATTAGAAGGATATAATTACGCAAGTGTTACAACTTATGTCCGACAAATTCTCAGGGAGAAGGAGAAGCCGGGTTGCTAAGAGAATGCTAAGAGAAAAAAGGAGGGATAGCGTGGAAGAGAAAAGGAGGCCGCGGATCTTGGTTACTGAACCCATTGATCCGGCCGGAATCGCTGGTTTTGAGGAATATGCTGATGTCACGCTAGGTTTTGACGCCGATCGAGAGAGACTTCTGAAGTTGGTAGCGGACCACGACGCTTTAGTCGTCCGTACCAAGTATCAGATTGATCGTGAGTTTATTGACCATGGACCAAGGCTCAAGGTTATCGCCATGAACGGCATCGGACTCAACCACATTGATGTTGATTACGCAAAGGAAAAAGGAATCGCCGTACTTAATGTACCTGATGCTTCCAACGATTCCGTGGCAGAACTCACAATCGGTTTGATGCTAGGTTTGGCCCGGCGCATTACTCCTGCTTTCGCTTCCGTAAGGAACGGCGAGTGGATCAAGGGCCCCTTTGTTGGGACCGAGCTCAAAGACAAGACCCTGGGTATCATTGCCTTGGGGAAAATTGGTTCACGCGTTGCCCACATTGCCCAGGCCATTGGCATGAAGGTTATCGCCTTCGATCCTTTTGTAACCCCTGAGGCAGCGGCTCGCATGAACGTCACCCTGGTTTCCTTGGACGGACTGATCGAGCAGGCTGATGTGATCAGCATTCACGCTCCTCTTACCAAAGACACCTACCACCTGCTTGGCGCTGAACAACTGGCTAAGATGAAAAAAGGTTCCTTTATTGTCAACGCCGGCCGCGGCGGCATCGTGGATGAAGATGCGGTTTACGAGGCACTCACGTCCGGCCACCTTGGTGGCTTTGCCTGCGATGTAATGGAGACCGAACCACCCGGGAAGAACAGGCTTTTCGACCTTCCCAATGTGCTCGTCACTCCCCATATCGGTGGTTCAACCCAAGAGGCCCAGCGTCGCATCGGCCTTCGCCTTGCGGCCCAGATCAAAGAGATCATTGCCTAGCCTGCTTGTTCCCAAGCGGGAGGCTCCAGCCTAACTCCTGGGCCTCCCGTCTTGATTTTCGGGCGGCGATTGCCCTCCAAGCCCTAGCCCATGTGCAGAAAGGGTTTCACACGTGTATGTCGAACTTGGTAGCAACTGACTGTGCAGAAAGGAGTAGGGGGTATTTCTAGTGCCTAAGGTGTTTGTTACTCGCTCTATCCCGGAGCAGGGGCTTGATATACTGCGCACTGTCGCCGAGGTCAAAGTGTGGGAAGGCGAGCTGCCGCCACCGCGCCACGTGCTGATCCAAGAGGTACAGGACTGTGACGCTTTGATTCCGCTACTCACGGACCGCATTGACGGTGAGCTTCTAGACCGGGCACCGGGTCTCAAGGTGGTAGCCAATTATGCTGTGGGCTACGACAACATAGATGTGGCCTCGGCAACAGCGCGCGGCGTGTTGGTGACCAACACGCCGGGAGTTCTTACGGAAACCACGGCAGACCTGGCTTTTGCCTTGATCCTGGCAGCGGGCAGGCGTGTAGTTGAGGCGGATAAATTTACCCGAGCCGGGAAGTGGAAAACCTGGGGGCCGACCCTTTTGTTGGGACAGGATGTTTACGGTGCTACCCTGGGCCTGGTGGGATTAGGCCGCATCGGCACCGCTGTAGCCCGACGCGCCTGCGGATTCAACATGAAGATCCTTTACTACAGCCGTCGCCGTCAAGAGGGTTTGGAAAAGGAGCTGGGGGTGGAGTATGTTTCTTTCGCGGAATTACTGCGCCGCTCTGACTTTATCAGTATCCACGTACCCTTGTCTCAGGAGACACACCACCTTTTTGATAGTGCCGCCTTTGCACAGATGAAGCCCACGGCCGTTCTTGTCAACACTGCCCGAGGGCCCATTGTGGATGAAACTGCCCTTTATGAGGCGTTGAAAAGCGGGCGCATTGCTGCGGCCGGGTTGGATGTTATGGATCCCGAACCACCCTGCCCTGATAATCCCCTCCTTACCTTGGATAATGTTATTCTCTTGCCCCACATTGGTAGCGCCAGTGTGGCTACCCGTACTCGCATGGCTACCATGGCGGCGGAAAACGGCGTTGCCGCGCTGCGCGGTGAACTGCCACCCAACCTGGTGAACAAAGAAGTGTGGGCAATCCGTCGTCGTTGATTGCATCGCTAGTTCCATCCTAAAACCAGCTCAAGGCGGGTGCAGACTTGGTCTCCCGAGTTGCGCGTAAAGCAGGCCCTCGTTGTAATGCTTGCTTCAACCTCTCGCATAGCGGCAGAAGTTCTTCAATTCTGGCCACAATGCGCTTTTGCTCAGCTAGGGGAGGGAGGGGGCCTGATGTTGACGAATGGGTTGAAAAATGGGTTGAAAAAGCGGAACCTACGATGGTTCGGAGGACATAAAATGAGCGGACTTAAATCTTTCAATACCCGAAAGCTTTCTGTTGCCGGATTTTCATTTCTCTGTGCCTATATTCTGTCGTTCCAGTTTGAGGGACAGGTTTTGTACAGCCTGCTGGATCTACATGGAATAGATGCCCACAGTTACATAATGGCTGCTATTATCGCACATTTTGCAGGACTCTTTACCTGCGGTCTGTTTGTCAAATCTCAGGCGGTTGCCAAAAGCATAATGCTTATCGTCGTGGGCGTATGTTTAGCCGCCGCTGTCCCTTCTTTTTTGCCCCTTCGGTTCTATGGATGGGCGGCTTGATTGTTAGCGGATACTTTAGCGGCTGTGCGGTGGCGGCATGGGGATATTTTCTCAGGGCTTTTACGCCCAAGAACAAGCGCATTAAATCTTGCGCCGACGTTTTGATCTATTCAAACGTGTTGATGATTGCAGTAAACGTATTTGCCATGAACCGATCGCCGTTTATCGGGCTTGGCCTCTCTATGCTTTGCCTTGTGATCGGCATGTTCTTCATTTGGATGCTACCGGCCGAGCCGGAGAATGAGCAAAACAAAACAATTCATGATAAGACGCATGGCGGCATTAAAAACCCGCTAATATTGCTATGTCTTTTTGTCTTCATCATCACAATTAATTCCGGCCTCATGTATCAGGTCATAAACCCTGCCTTTAAGCATCTGACGGGGCTGGTGAGCTGGTATTGGGCAGTGCCGTACATCGCCGCCCTTATCTTTATGCGTAATCTCTCGTCCAAGCGCAGAGTGCAGCGTTCCCTGTTCCTCTACATCGGTATAGGCATGATCATGGCCGCATTTATCACCTTTATGCTGATGGGCCGAGGCACTTTGGATTATTTGGTGGTTGATACGCTGATGCTGGGGGCCTGCGGTATCTTTGACCTGTTCTGGTGGAGCATCATAGGCGAAATGCTGGAGTACTCTCAAAACCCCGCCAGAATGTTCGGTGTCGGTCTTTCCGCAAATGTGCTGGGGGTACTCTGCGGCGATTTGCTGGGGGTAGTTATCACCTCCATCCGGCTTCCCGGTGCAGAAGTGGCGGTTAT
>JAAYHG010000042.1 GCA_012735455.1 Bacillota bacterium | reverse complement strand
GCACCACACCGTCGTGCAGCATAAAGGAAGGACGCAACTGAACTTACCTTCGCCCTAAGTTTAAATTGGCGCAGCTCTCTTGCTGCTTGTTTCCAAACGATCTCGTGTTGCAACTAGTTGTTTTGACTAGGGAGTCTAGAAAGGAGGATAAGGCTACCCGTTAGGAGGGCCAAGAACGTGATGGCTGTGCGTATCAGTGCTGTGCGGGCGGCGGCAAAGAAGAATGGCTCTGGGAAGATACGGATTAGGTTCTCTCGGGAGGGGTCTAGTTGCCAGAGGTCGTTGCTGAAGGAGATAAGATGAAATAAAGTAAACCAACGGTTGAAGTCGATGGAGAGGAGGACTAGGGTCAAAGAGATCAAAAGGAGCACTAGGCCCGCTGCGCCTAAGGTTCCTTTGGCCGCTAGCCTCAAGCCTGATTGTCTGTGTAACAATAGGTATGCCCCAGCTAAAATAACAAGGAGAAGGGCTGTTGTCCTTGCAGCCATGCCTTGTTGAAAGAGCTTTTTTACATCAACCAAATGGTCCAACTCGCGCTGCCCGTAAAGCATGGTTTCTTTGTCGTTTCGCTTAAGCTTGAGCTGTGGGGTTTCGCGCTGGCCACGAAAGTACTCCCACAGTGCTTGGCTGGCCTGCATGAGCTCAGCTTCGGAAAAACCTGTTTCCTCGGGCCGATCTAAGCGTTCAAATTGGCTATGATAAAAAGAGGGAGAGAAAGCCACACTCTCCAATGCTACTAAAGGCACCAATACCACCAGGGCAAGTGAAAAGATTACGGCTGCAGCCAGAACCGAAAGTTTTTTCATTGACATTGATGATTATTAACCTCCATATTTATACGGTTTTGACCATCGTTCCTGCTTTAAGAGGCTGGATCAATCATGACATGTTTGGACCTTCTCGGGGCGTACCCCTGGGAAAAAGTGAAAGAGAGCCCACGGCAAAAGCCCTGTAGGCTCTCTTTTCTAGTTCAGTATTGCCTTTTTCGCTGAGCGCAAAAGATTGCGGGAGCCGCTGTGATCCAGGTGTTTCAGAAGTTCTTCGGCCGCATTCATGCGATGTTCTTCAATGATTTGGGCTGCCTTCTCGCCCTGACCTGCCTTAAGGGCAGCAACCACAGCCTCGTGCTCACGCAGAGATTCCTGGGCACGGGTGGGGGAGAGGAGAAAGACGGCACGGAGGCGATCCCTACGGGCCCAAAGCTCGTCAAGGATTTTCAGAAGATGACTGTTGCCACTCCATTTGTGAATCAAGCGATGGAATTCTTTGTTAAGAAGGCCGTATTCGGTGTGTTTTTCCTTTTCCACGTAGCTGTGCATCACAGTTAGCATCCGCTCTAGTTCGGCTAGGACCGGTGGCGCCATGCGCTGGGCTGCTTCCCTGGTAGCTAGTCCTTCCAGGACTCGCAAAATGGGGATGTCTTCCTTAATGTCGGTAATGGAGATCTCTGACACCACAGCCCCTACATTGAGGGTCCAGGTCACATACCCCTCCGTGTCTAAGCGTTTTAGCGCCTCGCGAACGGGCTGCACACTTACGCCGAGCTTGGCAGCTAGGTCGGCCATAACCAGGTGAGTCCCCGGTTTCAACTCGCCGTTGATAATGGCTTCCTTGATGACACTATGGACTAGATCACTCTTGGACTGGCGCTTAGCTACAGTACCTTCCCTTGTATTCAACGCCATACCTCCTCCATTGGAACAAGTCAGCTGATTCTCTCGATAATCCTACTTCAATTCTGCTCAATCCTATTTCGGTTTCCTTGTCTAAAACTCCTTTGTTAAACTTGCACTAACCCCTCCCCTATTGGTCAAAAAAAGTAATTTTGTTCAATATGGCCAAGGGGAAAAGGAGGAAACCTGCCGGCAATATTGAAGAGATACCATATATGATATCACGTAAGGAAAGGAAGTAATAAAGTGTTTGAATGGTACGGCGAAATAAAAGCCAAACTGCCGCGCGTAGCACCGGTACGACAAAAATTCCCCAAGGATTCTATTGCAGATGTTGCGGCTGTGGTGGCTAAAGAAATGGCCAAACCGGAGATAGAGAAGGAGCTAAAACTCGGTCTTAGAGCCGCTATACTAGTAGGTAGCCGGGGTATTGGACGCTTGGATGAGATTGTGCGGGCGCTGGTGAACGAACTCAAGCAGCGCGGCGTAGAGCCTTTTATCATTCCGGCCATGGGCAGCCACGGTGGTGGCATTGCCGAGAAGCAAGCAGAACTCTTGGCTGGCTATAATATTACTGCCGAGTCAATGGGCGTACCAGTGCGGGCCTCCATGGAGGTCGTATCCCTGGGCGAGGTGGAGCCAGGACTACCTGTTTATGTTGATAAAATCACGGCTACAGAGGCGGACATCATTATTCCCGTGGCCAGGGTAAAGCCTCACACTAGTTTCCGCGGCAAGGTGGAAAGCGGCCTCTATAAGATGCTGGTTATCGGGATGGGCAAACACAAGGGCGCGCAGACCATTCACGAACAGGGCTTCGAGCGCTTCCACGAGCTGATCCCTAAGGCGGGCGAATTCATCCTTGAACGTACTCCGGTGCGCTTCGGGCTGGCTATTGTGGAGAATTCTGAGGACATGCCGGCTGTTATCGAATTGGTACCGGCGGCCGAGTTTGCCAGCCGCGAGCCGGAGCTGCTGGAACTATCGCGCTCCCTTATGGCAAGAATCAACTTCACCAACATTGACGTGCTGGTAATCCGTGAGATTGGCAAGAACATTAGTGGTGGTGGTATGGACCCCAATATCACCGGACGCTTTAATCTACCCCACATCAAGGATGGGCCCCTCATGGCCAAGAAGATAGTGGTGCTGGACCTTACCGAGGAGACCCACGGTAATGCCACTGGTATCGGCTTGGCAGATACCACCACGCGCCGCTTGGTGGAAAAGATAGACTTCCACGCCACCTACACTAACCTTATTACCTCCACCAAGCTAGACCGGGCTCGTGTGCCGGTGGTGATGGAGGATGACTACAAGGCCATTGCTTTGGCGGTGCAAACCCTAAACCGTGTGCCGGATGGCCAAGCGCGCCTGGTTATCATTAAGAACACCTTGGAACTAGAGAACATCTATGTGTCGGAAGCACTCCTGCCCGAGATAGAAAACAACCCGCAAATGGAGGTCTTGGGTCCGGTCCAAGAGATTCCCTTTGGCCCGGCAGGCGAACTGTTGCTTCCTTAAGATCAGGGAGGAGAAAAGTATGGAGAAGAAACCGTTTCGCAGCAGTATAATCGTAGACGGTATTGACCGGGCGGGGATGCGTGCCCACCTCAAGGCCATCGGTCTTATGGATGATGAGCTGCGCCGCCCATTTATTGGCGTGGTTAACTCGTGGAACGAGATGCACCCTGGCCACAAACACCTGCGTGAGGTGGCCCAGGCGGTGAAAGACGGCATCCGCATGGCGGGCGGTGTTCCCTTTGAGTTTAACACGGTAAGCATCTGTGATGGAATCTCTCAGGGTCACATTGGGATGTGCTACGTACTGCCAAGCCGGGAAGTGATAGTGGATTCAGTAGAGGTAGTGACCGAGGCCCAGCAACTTGACGGCTTGGTCCTCATTGCCTCCTGCGATAAGATTGTACCAGCTATGCTTATGGCAGCTGGTAGGCTCAACCTACCTTCAGTTATTGTCACCGGCGGGCCCATGCTGCCGGGTAGGCTCCAAGGGCAGGATCTAGCCATCTACGAGATCCGTGAGGCGGTGGGACAGCTCAAGAACGGTCAGATCACAGCGCAAGAGTTCCAGGAGATGGAGGACAATATTTGTCCGACAGCTGGATCCTGTGCCATGATGGGTACCGCCAACACCATGTCCTGTGTAGCCGAGGTATTGGGCCTAACAGTCCCTGGGTGTGCCACGACCCATGCTGTTTACTCCCGTAAACTCAGGGAAGCCAAAGCTAGCGGTCAGATAGTGGTAGATTTGGTTAGAAAGGGTATCAAAGCGCGGGACATCGTTACCGCCGATTCCTTCCACAACGCCGTCACAGCAGCTATGG
>JAAYHG010000041.1 GCA_012735455.1 Bacillota bacterium | reverse complement strand
GTCACTTTGATGCCTGTGCTTGCGGCGGTACCCACCTTGCAACTACTGGTGAGATCGGCCTCATTAAGATAAACGAGGTCACTCGGGCTAAGGCCCACGGCGGCACGAGGGTGATCTTCCGCTGCGGCTGGCGGGCGCTGCGGGATTATACGGTTAAAGAGAGAACCTTGCTCCAAGCCGCTCGTGATTTGGCGCGACCTTACACAGAGGTTGCACACGGGGTGAGTGCACTGCTGGTTAAGGTGGAAGAGGCCGAGAAAGAGACCAAGGAACTACGTGCAGCCTTGCTGGAGCAGGAAGCCAAGCTCCTGGCCAGGGAAGTAGATGCTAACAACCCACTGGTGAGAGAGCTGCCCGGCCGGAGCATGGACGAACTGAGGCAATTGGCTAAGGCGGTGGCCACCATGAGTGGAAGCACCATTGTGCTTTTTGCTCTGGAGCCGCGCTTTAGTGTGACTATTGCTGCGGGGAACAAGGTCGTGTTCGATTGCCGCGCAGCAGCAGCCAAAATTGGCGAGCTTCTTGGCCTCCGTGGCGGCGGCACCTCCAACATAGCGCAAATAGGCAGTCGGGATCCGTGGAGAGGGGCCAGCGCCATTGTTGCAGCGCGTATTCGTGAAGTCTTAGAAAGCGTGTCTCACGCTTAGTCCAAAAGTGGTTGGTGTTCCACCACAGACCCTATTTTGTCGGTAGACGGGGACCTTTAAGGAGCCGTGCCCGCACAAGGGCATCGTCACCAAAACGGGCGCGCAGCTTGTCCACGGTGTGGGCGAGACGGGCGCGTTTTTCTGTTTCTCGGATGGGAAAAAGGTCAAGTTGTTCTGGTGTGCCGGGTGGAGTCAGGTTGTTCACGGTGAGCCCCAGCAGGCGCACCGAGCGGCCACTGAAATGGTGTCGGTATAATTCCACGGCGCGGGCGTAAATCTCCTCGGTAAGATTGCTGGGAGCTACGTGGGTAACAGAGCGGGTATGGAGCTTAAAATCTGGGGTCTTGATGGTAACGGTAACAGTGCGGCCTGCCAGTGAGCGACGGCGCAACCGCGTACCTACCACCTCAGCCAGGGCTAGGAGAATCACCTCTATCTCCTCCCAGTTGGCGGTATCCTGCGGCAGGGTGATGGAGTTCCCTACGGATTTTACGCCCTCGTCCTCCGGAGTGACAGGGCTGTTATCTCGACCCCAAGCCAGGTTCTGCAGGTACTCGCCGTAGATGCCGAAACGGGCGCGGAGGCTAGCGGCAGGGAAGTGGGCTAGAGCGCCAATGGTGTGAACACCCAGTCTAGCGAGTTCTGCAGCGGTTTGAGGTCCTACACCGAAGAGGTGCCGTACCGGGAGGGGCCAGATTCGTGTTGGTACGTCCTTAGCTCGTATTAGGACCAGCCCGTCAGGTTTCTCTAAGTCTGAGGCCATCTTAGCGAGAATCTTAGTAGGCGCAATACCCACTGAGCAGGTCAGATCCAGCTCTTTTTTGATACGGTCTTTAATTTCCCGGGCAATAGCTATGGGTGTTCCAAAGAGCCGTTCACAACCCGCCACATCCAGCCAGGCTTCATCAATTGAGAACTGTTCCACCAGTGGAGTATAGGAAGAGAGGATTTTCATAACAGCGCGCGAACGGTCAGAGTAGAGTCTAAAGTCCGGCCGGACGATAATGGCCTCCGGGCAGAGGCGGTGAGCTTCGCCTGTGGGCATGGCGGTTTTCACCCCGAAGACCCGGGCCTCGTAAGAGGCCGTGAGGACAACCCCATGCCGCGCCTCGGGGTCCCCGCTCACCAGTACGGGTTTACCTTTGAGCTCAGGGTTAGCTGCCTGGTGGCAGGCAGCGAAGAAGGCGTTCATGTCCACGTGGAGGATGGTGTCCTGCAACCTGCTCACCTTCTTCTCCTTAAGGTTGTTATTTGGGAGTGTTTTAATTAATATAGAAGTGCAGTCTTATATAAACTTGGGCACCTTAAACAGTACCTGAACCTCCTCGTTCGAAGGCACGTCCTAAAGAGAATCGGTCGGTACTTCCCGGGACCAGATGTCCTAGCCATATTCTACCGAACTTACTTTCCCTGGTCGAGTAGTTGAGGGGAGGCTGTAAGCTTGAGTGATTTCACACGCATAACAGGGGCGACACAGGTGATAGCGCTCATAGGCGATCCAGTGGAACACTCGCGTTCGCCGGTTATGCATAACGTTGCCTTTCAGGCGGCGGGGCTGAACTTGGTGTACATAGCGCTACCGGTGGCAGCGGCGGACGTGGAAGCTGCGGTGGTGGGGCTCCGGGCCTTGAACCTAAAGGGTGCCAACGTTACCATGCCGCACAAGACAGCGGTGATCCCGTACCTGGACGAGGTTTCGACCTGTGCCAGCCTCATAGGTGCCGTGAACACAATTGTTCGCCGAGGAGGGCGCTTGGTGGGGGATAACACCGATGGGCGCGGCTTTGTACGTGCAGTAGAGGAGAAAGCCGGGGTAAAACTCAGAGGGCGCAGGGTCTTCTTGTTTGGTGCGGGCGGAGCAGCGCGGGCGGTCGCGCTAGAACTGGCCCGGATAGGGGTCTCTCTGCTTACTTTGACCAATCGCAATATCGACCGGGCAGAGGAGCTGGCTGCCCGGGTCAATGAGATAACAGGCTGCGAAACCACCGTGGTTCCCTGGAATACGTCGGCTTGGGCGACCTTCTTAGAAGGTGCGGACGTTATCGTTAACTGCACCCGGGCGGGAATGTTAGGTGAGCCGGACTTTGTGGCTGCTGTACCTTGGTCTGCTCTTAAACGGCATGCCCTGGTGTGCGATGCGGTGTACGAACCCCTGCACACCAACCTGCTTAAGACAGCGGCTGAGAATGGACATCCCATCTTGGACGGACTGTCCTTCCTGCTCTACCAGGGTGTACTTGCCTTCGAGCTTTGGACTGGTGTGCCGGCGCCGGTTGAAGCGATGGCGAGGGTACTTTACGGAGCATAAATTTTAGGGCGACACCAAAGTCGCCCCAGTACATCTGAAGAAAGCCTTGTAATCACCCTGAAACTCTGCAGCTGTTAGCGAGCGATCATGCCCCTACTTGTGGGAGCACTGACCACCAGTTGCTCCTCTTTTGGTTCTTCACTTCCATTGTGGTAGTCAAAGAGTTCGGATACGGTAACTAGCTCATATCCTTGCGCCTTAAGCCCTTCAATTATCAAGGGAAGTGCTTGCAGGGTTTGTGCCTTTCCTTCATGCAGCAGGATAATGGAGCCAGGGCCAGCCCGGTTCAACACGTGATTGGCAATCTTCTTAGCATCTGCTGTCTCCCAGTCCCTGGGATCCACATTCCAGAGAATTACTGTTTGACCCAGTTCTCGGGCCGCTTCGATTACTTTGCGGTCTGTGGCTCCATAGGGCGGACGAAAGTAGGCAACCGGTTGCGACGTAATTTTGAAAATGCCAGTGGCTGCTGCCCAGAGTTCTGCTGTTACCTGTTC
>JAAYHG010000040.1 GCA_012735455.1 Bacillota bacterium | reverse complement strand
TATGTACACCATAGTCGAGCGTATACTGGCCGCGCCGAAAACGATTACCGTCTCTTAGATGCCCTAACCCGCCCCGAGGAGGAGTAGCGCATGCTCCAGCGAATAACAGAGCTAGAATTCTATTCTCCTGAGCAGCTGACGTCTGTTATTTTTGGAATCAGTAGGGCTGCTTTTGCCATCCTGGTGGTTGTTGTAGGGGTGCATTTTGCCCTCAAGGTAGGGCGTTTTCTGATCACCAAGATGTTGCAACCGGAGGGCAAAAAGTACGCCCTGGATCCAAAGCGGGCCCAGACGCTGCAAGCAATTCTCATCAGTCTTCTTCGTTATAGCCTTTACTTTGTGGGTGGCCTGGTGATCTTGGACGCCATTGGTGTGCCCACCACCTCTGTTTTGGCGAGTGCTGGATTGGTTGGTTTGGCGGTAGGATTTGGGGCCCAGAACCTGGTTCGTGACGTAATTACTGGTTTCTTTATTCTTTTTGAGGATCAGTACAGCGTCGGAGATTATGTGGCCCTTGCGGGGATCGAAGGCATTGTCGAAGACATTGGCCTGCGTACCACCCGTATTCGGGACTTTAACGGTGATCTCCACATTGTCCCCAATGGTCATATAGACCTTGTCACCAATAAGAGCCGCGGTTCGCGCCGTGCACTTGTCGAGGTGAGTGTAGCGTATGAATCCGATCTCTGTCGAGTGCAAGAGGTTCTTGAGGGTATTTCCCGGGAAATAGCGGTGGCCATGCCGGAAATTGTCGACGGCCCCACAGTGCTGGGTGTATCTAAACTAGATGATACAAAGATTACGTTTCAGATCCTGGCGCGGACAGTTCCCATGGCGGAGTGGAAAGTGGAGCGGGAAATGCGCCGGCGTATCAAATTGGGGCTAGACACCGCGGGCATAGAGACTCCGTACCCGCGCCGCGTGGTGTATCTTAACAACAGAGAGAAAAAGTAAATCCCGCTACCCGCGGGATCATCCTGGAGGGATGAAAGTGGACAAGTACCACCTGGGTGATATTGTCCGTATGCGTAAAGTACACCCTTGCGGCAGTGATCAATGGGAAATCATTCGTGTGGGAGCTGACTTTAAGATTAAGTGTTTAGGCTGCGGGCGTAGAGTGATGCTCCCACGCACCAAGTTTGAACGGGCTGTCAAAGAGGTGATACGGGAGGCACCCCCAGACTCGGCTGATCCAGAATAGTTGACAAAAAACTTTGCCTTTCCGGTTGGAAGGTGTTATAATACCTTATTGGTAGTGCTTGTGCTATCTGATAGCACTTGTGCATTACCTCCCTGCCCTGTGCCTGACACAGGGCCGCAGGGGTAGCCCCCCCTGATAGTCCGGAGGGAGGAGGTGAAAAAATGACCAGTTATGAGGTCATGTATCTGCTTGCCCCGAACCTTGAAGAAGAAGCCTACCCTGCCTTTCAGGAGAAGGTGACTGATCTGATTACCGCCGAGGGTGGTCAGGTGGAAAAGGTGGATACCTGGGGTAAGCGGCGGCTGGCGTATGAGATCCAAAAGTTCCGGGAGGCCTTCTATACTGTCGTCTATTTTCAAGGCTCAGCGGAATTGGTTAACGAACTGGACCGCGTACTCAAGATTAACGAGACAGTGATCCGGCATCTTATCGTGCGGCATGAGGAGAAGGTTACCGTGAAGCCAGGGCGGAAGGTGGCGGCACAGAATGCTCAATAGGGTAATTCTCATTGGTCGGCTTACTCGGGATCCAGAGCTGAGATATACCTCGGCTGGTATCCCTGTGGGACGTTTTGGGTTGGCGGTAGATAGACCCTTCGCCAACCAACAAGGACAGCGTGAGACGGATTTTATTGACATTGTGGTGTGGCGCAAGCTAGCAGAGGTTTGTACCAATAACCTGAGCAAAGGGCGCTTGGTCGCTGTGGAAGGGCGCCTACAGGTGCGAAGCTTTGAGACGCCTGATGGTCAGCGGCGCAAGGCTGCGGAAGTAGTAGCCGACAATGTCCGTTTCTTAGACTGGCCTAAGACGGCCACCATGGGTGGTGGCGGCTCAGCAGGAGACTTTGGCGGCACCGAGATGGACTTTGACCCGGACGACGTCCCCTTCGCCTGAGGGATGCTGGTTTTTTGATGTCTCTGCGTTAGGAGGGAAGTACGTGGCTCGTCAAGATAGGCGGCGCGGGAAAAAGCGGGTCTGCAATTTCTGCGTCGATAAAGTAGAGTATATTGATTACAAAGAAGCAGGCAGGCTGCGGCGTTTTATTACGGAACGCGGCAAAATCCTGCCGCGGCGTATCACTGGCAACTGTGCGCGGCATCAGCGGCAACTTACTGTGGCAATTAAGCGTGCACGCAATGTGGCACTGCTGCCATTCACAGCTGAATAACAAATCGAGGCGCCTCTGGGCGCCTTTTTCTGTAAAGGAAATTGCTGTCCTCGTGATGGGCTACATATGATATAATGGGTGCAGATGAAATTTAAGGGAGGTAGTCTAAGTGGAGGGGAAACACATTACAACCTTACATAAGGGAAAACTCCAAGAAAGCCTTCAGGACGGTGGCTGTGGTCAGTGCCAAAACTCCTGTCAGTCAGCATGTAAGACCTCGCTGACAGTGGGTAATCAGAGCTGCGAGAACGCGCGCCGGCGCTAAGTCAGTCTTACTGGGCCCGTGGCGGATCCGGGCGGCCGCCGACGGGCCGCATTTTTTTAGGGAGAGGATTTGTATGCGGAAGCAAGGGCAAGTACATGTCTTTTCATGCCTTGATACCCACCTGGCCTTGGACGTGGAGAGCGACAGTCTGCACCAGATCGATGCCATCACAGCCGAAGTGCTGCGTATTTATCAGGATTACTCGCGGGAAGAGATCTTGCAGCGGCTGACCCCGCGCTTTGACACTGCTGAGGTAAAAGAGGTGTTGGCGGAGATAGAGGAGGCAGTAGGAGAGGGCACGCTTTTTTGCCCCCCGGCCGTTACTGGCTGGGAGCCCAGCGGGGAGCCTGTGGTAAAGGCTCTTTGCCTGCACGTGGCTCACGATTGCAACCTGCGTTGTCGTTACTGCTTCGGCGACACCGGAGAGTTTGGCGGCACCAGGGAGCTGATGTCAAGAGAGGTTGCCCGGCAGGCTATTGATTTTCTGCTTAACAACTCTGGCCAGCGTTCCCGCTGCGAACTGGACTTCTTTGGTGGTGAGCCGCTCTTGAACCTCCCGGTGGTGCGTGAGACTATTGCCTATGCCCGCGCGGAAGGGGCAAAGAGGGGAAAGGTATTCAAGTTTACCCTCACCACCAACGCTGTCTTGCTTACAGAGGCAGTGCGCCAGGAGCTGCAAGACTTAGGGGTCTCCCTGGTTTTGAGCCTGGATGGACGTCCCGCTGTTCATGATAGGATGCGGCCCTTTGCAGGCGGTCGCGGTTCCTCTGAACAGGTGGTGCCGCACATCCTGGCCGCAGTGAAGGCGGACTTGCAGGGGGACTGGTGGATAAGGGGCACCTACACTAGAGATAATCTGGATTTTGCTGAGGACGCCAAGTATATCCTAGAGTTGGGGATAGACCGTTTTTCCCTTGAACCAGTGGTGGCGAAGCTCCCTGACCCCCATGGCCTGCAGGAAGAGGACATACCCACCCTGTGTGCCGAATACGAGCGCTTGGCCGGCCTTTATCTGGAACGCGCCCGCCAAGGCCACCCCTTCACCTTTTTTCACTTTGAAGTGGATTTGAACCATGGCCCTTGCTTGCCCAAACGCTTTACTGGCTGCGGGGCGGGGCACGAGTACTTTGCTGTGGCCCCCAACGGCGATCTCTATCCCTGTCATCAATTCGTTGGCCGGG
>JAAYHG010000039.1 GCA_012735455.1 Bacillota bacterium | reverse complement strand
CCGTAGAATAAGACATGCCGAAGAAAGTCCTCTAACACCTCCCAAGTCAAGTGTGTATTGGTGTCAATTCAGCCTGGTCCTCGTTTGATGTCTCCTTAGCGAATCACACTCTGAGGGGCTATCAATCTAATGTATGTCTTAAGGTATAAGGTATAGTGAGAATTCCACTTTTTATCAACTTATCCAGGAATACTATGTCGGGGCCACCCCCATCAAGGCAATACTAGGGCATGTTAGCTCCGCTCATGACGGAAGAACGGGCCGGTTGAAAACCGCCCGCTCTGCATAGAGTATAGGGCTACGGTGCTCTCCCAAAAGTTGACACCAAACAGTTTTATTGCTATTCTGAAGATAGTCTTGAGATAAGGGGTGGATTTGAGGTGGCTCAGGTAAAGCGCCGCGTGCTGATTGTTGTGGATATGCAAAACGATTTTGTGGCGGAGGATGGTGTGCTTAGTTTTCCGGCAGCGCGTGAGGCACTGCCTTTCATAAAAGAGAAAGTGAAGGCAGCTTTGGAGCAAGGCTGTGAAGTCGTCTTTACTCTGGATACCCATGAGCCGGGAGACCAGGAGTTCACCAAGTTTAGCCCGCACTGTCTGGAAGGGACTTGGGGGCACGAACTGGTGCCAGATCTTAAACTCTTAGCAGACGGTGCGCCGGATAAAGTGCTTTTGCTCAAGAAGAGTCGTTATAGTGCGTTCTTTGGTACTGAGCTGGAAGAATACCTGGGATTGACGCCGGGTGCCAGGAGACCGCGAGTAGACGAGGTAGAGCTGGTGGGGGTCTGCACCAACATCTGCTGCTTTTTCACCGCTGAGGAGCTGGCCAATCGAGACGTTCCTGTCCGCGTTTACGCCCAAGGCATGGCCAGTTTTGACCGGGCTGCGCATGACTTTGCCCTGCGGCAAATGTGTGAGGTCTTGGGGGTTTCAGTGGAGTAGATCTGTTGATATAAGTATGGGGCGGTTCGCATTACGCGAATCGCCCCACGTTTTTTAGCGCTGTTTGTCTATGAACGCCCCGCTGTTCCGAGAGGCAGGGGGATGGTAGGTCCGGTCTAATTGAAGTGCAAGTTGAGTCTTTTGCAGCTCGGCTCTGATGTTACTGTGCAAGAGTCGGAGCTGTTCCTGGATTTTCTTATCTTGGGCTATCACCCTTTCCGCGTGGAACTGGGCCTCACGGGCCAGAGCCCGTAGCGACGAGTCCCGGTGCTGAAGCAGGGCGGGAAGAGGACTGTTGTTGGGGAAAGGGAGCCCTCTTAGCTGCTCAAAAATAGTTGTCCGGGCTGCAACAAGATCCAGGGCATGGTCGATTTGGTCAAGGACAGTACAGGCCAGGCCTTGATCACCCAAGCTGTGCATTTGAATAAGGGTTTCCACTTGAGCGGTTAGAAGTGTTTTGAGGTGGGCTAAATCGCTCATAGCTTACTCCCTTTTGCCGTTACTGGCCGTTAAACATGGACATGAGATACATGGACTGGGCATTCATACGATTGATTGCCTGTTCCAACCGGGTGAACTGGTTGTAGTACTGGACCAGCTTGTCGTCCAGGCGGCGTTGAAGTTCATAAGCGCGCTTGTCAATATCCCGGATCCTCTTGCTGATGTAACTGTTATCTGCTAGGTCAGCACTGGTACCGGCAGTATCGGTAATTGTCTTAATGGAGTTATTTACAGTGTTATAAAGGCGCACGGCAAGCCCGGATTTTGGGTCGCTGGTGTCGGTGAGAGAGCCGGTGGCGTTGGGGTTGGTGAAGAGACGCATTACCGCCTCCGGGTCCGCCTCCACTGCTTGGCGCAGTTTTTCTTCGTTTACTGTGAGTTGTCCCTGTCTCCACCAATTAGAGGTGCCAATTCCAATGGAGCCTAATGTATTTAGAGTTACTTCCTTACCATTTATTATGGAGATGGGTTGCCCCTCTACCACTGAACTGATCAGCTGGCGAAGGGAGAAAATTGCACTGCCCAAGGTAGTGTCATTGGCCAGCATCCCGCTCCGGGCCATCTTTTCCCACTTCTCAATCTGGTCGTCCTTCATGGCTTCTTTTTGGGCTTCAGTGAGTGGCGGGTAGTCACGGTTACGCTTTTGGTAGTAAAGGTCGGTCATTGTCTTTAGCGTTGTGTTGTATTGTTCTACAAAGGACTTGATTGAATCTACTATGGCGTCTGTGTTGGAGGCCACGGTTATGGTGGCGGTGCCTTCGCCGGCGAAGGTTAGGGTTGTACCGTTAATGGTGTATGTATTGGTAGAGCTTGTGGTTGTTAGGACTCCGTTGATGGTGAACTCAGCGTTCTTGCCGGCGGACAAAACAGGCAGGGCCAAGGTTTCTGTTAGTAGTTTACCAGTCAAAGAAATGGCGGAGTTTTCGCCTGTTGCCTTCGCTGTTAACAACACCCTTCCGGAGGATGCATCATAAGCCATGGTCACTCCTGCGGTCTGGTTTCTATTGACCAGGCTGATCAAATCGTTTAACGATGCCCTGGCCGGGTCAAAGGTGAGTGTGGCCTGTTCGGTATTGACCTGAAGGTCGTTGATGGAGAAGCTGAAGCCATAGTCGTACTTGGCAGCTAAGCTTTGTCCCTCACTGGCCACTCCGTCCCCAAGTCTTATTTTACCGGTTGTGGTATCCAGGGCAACTTGGCCTTCGGCAGGGGTACCATTGATTACAAGATTGCCGTTGGCCAGGGAGTACTCAGTTGAATCTATGTTTAGCGTGAAGCTACCGGGATCCACGATGTCATGACTGAGTTTGGCAAAGAGATTACCATTTGCGTCAGTTTGGACCGTGATTGCCTCAGAGAAGTCCTGTACATCGTAAGCTATTGGCGTAGAAAGTAGGCTTTGCTGTGAGAAGAGCGAGGCGTTCGGGTCAAAAGTCTCTCCAGCATTAGCAATGCCCTTACCACTTACAGCAGCCGCTGCAGATGCCAATTGGCTGACGGATATGGTGTATGTACCTGGGGTGGCAGAGGAAGCAGCTGTGGCAGTTACCACCTTACTGTCGGTAGTTGTCGTTGTCTTTGTCAGGTATGTGGACTGCAGCTTAGCGGAGAAGAGTTTATCCCTCAGTTCTCTTAGCGCGTTATTTACTGTGCGGTAATCCTCCTGCCGCCACTGCCAGATCTGCTTTTGTTGCAGCAGCCGGTCCAGTGGCTGCCGGGCAACCTGCATCATGGCGTTTATCATGCTTTCAGTATCGAGCCCCGTCGCAAGGCCGCTGATACGACTGTAATCTGTGTAACTACTGCCGGCGGTGCCACTCATGCTACCAATGTACGCCATTTGTATGACCTCCTCTGTTCTAGGAGAATCGTGTTCAATCTTCTATTATTATCGGCAGGAAAGCTGCCAGAGTTTAGGAACACACGTATCGGCTTGAGCGTCAATGTTTCATGGCCTTATGCCGATAATCAAATAGAGGCTACACTAGGGGAGCAGATTAATGCCAGATCGTCCCATTTCTTGAAGATTAGGAGGAAGAATATGCCTACCAGCTGGCCTCATGTGATACCTACAATTATGGACCAAGTACAAAAGGAAAGCCCCAATTCTGTGCTTGATGTTGGAATTGGCTTCGGTAAGCATGGGGTGCTTTTGCGTGATGTGCTTGAGCTACCGTATGAGCGATACCACAAGAGTGAATGGCGTGTTAAGATT
>JAAYHG010000038.1 GCA_012735455.1 Bacillota bacterium | reverse complement strand
GTGCCTACCTTGATAGAAAACATCCCCGGTAACGGTCGTTTTCTCTACAGTGCCTTTACCACCTTCAATAGCCAGGACTGTCAGCGCTTTTTTACAAAGCTGGGTGTACACCTCAAGGTAGAGGTAGACGGCCGTGTTTTCCCTGTCTCCGATCGCTCCCATGATGTTATCGCTGCTTTTCAGGCTTTCCTAGTAAGATCAGGCGCCAGAATCCAATTTCACAGCCGCGTACAAGAACTGCTCACAGATGAGGGCAGAATAATAGGTGTAGTGGCAGCTGGGCACAGAATTCTGTCTCCTGTTGTAATCCTCGCCAGCGGTGGCACCTCCTACCCCGAGACCGGCTCTACCGGCGACGGTTATCGCCTGGCAAAGAGTGTCGGCCACACTATTATTGAACCAAAGCCATCTTTGGTTCCCCTGGAAACAGAAGAGAACTGGCCGAAGTCACTCGCAGGGCTGTCTCTGCCAGGTTTAACCCTTACCCTCTATGAGGGTGACCGAGTACTGGGCAGCCGAACTGGCGACCTTCTTTTCACCCATTTCGGTGTCAGCGGTCCCGCTGTTCTGCTATTGAGCCGCCTAGTCACCCATCGTACAGGACAGGGACCACTACGACTTACGTTCAACCTCCTGCCAGGACTTTCCCCGAAACAATTAGATGGGCACCTACAGCACATTTTTGCCACAGCCCCCTGCCGTCAATTAGCGACCAGCCTGGCAGAGCTGTTGCCCAGACGCCTGGCACCAGTTGTGTCCACTATAGCAGAGCTCGATCCGGCCAAACCTGTTCATCAGGTAACAAAAATAGAGCGATCACGCCTGCTTCAAGTCATGACCGCTCTCACCCTCAAGATCTCCGGGACCCGTCCTCTATCTCAGGCTATTGTTACTGCCGGCGGTGTTAGCACTAAGGAAATCAACCCAAGAACAATGGGATCCAAGCTGGTTTCAGGCCTCTTCTTTGCTGGCGAAGTAATCGACGTGGACGGCTACACCGGCGGTTATAACCTTCAAGCCGCTTTCTCTACCGGCTATTTGGCTGGAAAGAACGCGGCAGTCTTTCACAGGACCTAAGACTTACCCTTTTGCCCATGGACAAGACCAACTGTCTTCTCCACACTCAGCACAAATGCAATGCCCTTGCCCGGCTTATCCAAAGACAGCTCCTTAACAATTGCATCTAATACAGCCTTGGTTTTATCCTGCGGTATTAGTGTTAGGACAATGTCCTTCTCAGGTTCAATGGAGATACCTAAGAAGGTCTGCGTTTCGTGGTGGGTACCAGTTCCACGCCCGTGGATGATCGTACCGCCCTGCGCTCCAGCTGCCTTGGAGGCAGCCACAACATCTTCAGCCAATCCTCGATCAACTATTGTCACAATCAGCTCAAAGGGCACAGGATTATCCATCTCCTCAGAACTCCCTTCCTTCAAATTAGACCGCACCGCCTCAGTCGGCACAGACTTCTTTGGAGCCAAGAGTACTTTGAGAGGAAGCCTAAACAAGATTCCATGACCTGGCTCTTGAAGTCCTGTAGTACTCAGAATGCCGGCAACAATATCGTCCTCTTGGCCAGGAGTCGACAGGGAGAGCACGACTTCTCGATCAAGACTGTCAAGCCCAAAAAGGGACAGGATTCTCTTGTTTGCGGTTCCCTTCCCATTGAGGATAGTATTGTAAACGCTACCTTTCTGAGCAGCGGCTCTGGCTACCTTGGATCCCATACCTTTATTGACAATTACAGCTATAAGCACACCGTTTTGGGGTACTTGGTTCACACACTTTCCTCCTTCTGCTTGTAGGCTTAAGCATCTTTCCATTCTTGTTACACTTCTTGCCCTTCTTCCAGCAACCTTACTTTCTTAGTCTTGCTCTCATAAATCATGCCTACAGCCTGAAGCACAATTATCGGCATCATGGCCACCATGGCCACCACACCAAAAGCATCCGCAAGTACATTGCCTCCCAACCCCTGCGAGGCGCCTATAGCCAATGCTAGTACGAAAGTAGCAGTCATGGGACCCGTGGCAACTCCACCAGAATCAAAGGCAATTGCTGTAAATAAAGGCGGAGACTTGCGCATTATTAGAAACGCAAACGCATAACCAGGCAGAACAAACCACCAGATACTGCTACCTGTCCGAATTCTTAACATGGAAAGACCTACGGCCGCGGCTACACTGATCCCTAGGGCACCTAGTATTATTCTCCTATTAACATATCCACCAGTCACTTCCTCAACCTGACTATTCAAAACGTATACTGATGGCTCAGCGAAAACTACAGAAAAGCCTAGAATAACACCCACAGGTATCAATGCCCAGCTATTATTGAAGGCCAGATCCTGGCCCAGCTCACGGGCTGTACCGCTAAAGCCGGCATTGACCCCTGTTAAGAACAACACTAATCCTATCAGCGTAAAAACCAGCCCGATGCATATCCTTCGCAAAGCCCTGCGTGATAGTTTAAGTAAAGTGAGTTGCATGCCAATAAAAATCACTACTATAGGTGACAGCGCGATTAGGGCTTTTGAAAGCTCATGTCTAATCGTCGCCAGGATTGTCATCCAAAGTCCGGTATCCGCAGCTGCTTCCGCACCAGCGGATATGGAAGCCTGGGACGATTCGGCGCCGCCGAAAATTAACCCTAAAGCCAGCACTGCTATAACTGGCCCTGTGCACGCGAGCCCCAATAAACCAAAGCTGTCATCTTCTGCCTTCTTATCACCACGAACTGAGGCAACGCCTACACCAAGCGCCAGTATAAAAGGTACCGTCAGGGGTCCGGTTGTAACACCGCCGGAATCAAATGCAACCGATAGGAAATCCGGAGCAACAAAAGTGACGATGGCAGCCAGTGCAAAGATAACGATCCACAAAAACAGAAGCACACGAGAGATTGGAATCTGTAAAAGGATGCGCAATAATGCCAAAGCTACCGTTAATCCTAAGCCGACAGAAACCGTTACCATCAGTACGGCATGTGAGACCATCCCTTCTGATGCTTGAAACACCTGCTGCGCCAATACCTGTAAATCGGGATCGGCTATTGTAACCATAAAGCCAGTAAGGAAACCAAGGATCAGGACTAAAGCAAGGCTACGCCTCTTGGTCATTGCAGCCCCAACTTCTTCACCCATTGGGACCATGCTAACGTCCACGCCGAAATTGAAAATCCCCAACCCGAGAACGACCATGATAGCTCCTATAGTAAATGTTTGCAAAGTAAGCGCATCCAAAGGCGCAATAGTAAAATGAAGAATTAGCACAATAATAACTATAGGTATAACGGACATTACTACTTCGGACATCTTTTTGACAAAATCCATATAAGCACTCCTTACAGCACGGTCGATGAACAGCGGGTCCTTCAATGCGTAATGACAATTCCCACTTGGAGTTGATTATATCACAAAACCCAGCTACCGCCAACCAACTGTTAGGATGCAGCATCGCACGAGTCAAACGTCGCCTCCAGCACTGCCATTTGACAAATAGCCGTTACCCAAAACAACCCTGGCTGGAAACACTGTCACCAGGCCGTAACCCCCAGCATCACAGCAGGGCCGGGTCATGCTTCCAACTTGGACACAAGGGACAGTAGCAGTCACCGGTGGGTTGAGAAAGGGTGGTATTCATACACAAAGAAACCTGTAGGATTGCCTACAGGCTGGACTGTTCTTTGGGGATCAGCACTACTAACCAAAAATCTCATGTCGCCCCTCTTCTCCTTGTTTAACAGCTTCCAAAAGGAAGGCTTACTTAGACTATCGAATCTTTTCTTTGTGAGCGACCATCTCAGTGACTCTTTTGATTCGCCTCGCAACAGTGTCCTCTCTCTTGGCCGAGGTAATATACCTGATGAAGGTGTTCTTTTGGCTGGCAGTAAGTCCGTTGAAGAACTGTTCTGCTTCCGGGTTCTGGGAGAGGAAAGACTTTAATCCTTCCGGTAAAGGGTCAACCCTGTTCTCGTTATCAACCTTAATTGTAACTGACACCATATCTCCAGGCTGTTTCCCAATAGCCTTCCTGATGGCCTTTTGTACCATAATTATATGACAGGGCGTTTTCATTTTGGTTAGGATACCTCTATACCCCATCCCGTCGAAGCCGCCACAACCTTAACCTGACCCTTGGTACCAAACTCCGTCTCTACATTGTACGGAAATCCCACGTACGCACCATCCAAATCTTCAATCGGCTGAATGTCCGCCTCGAAGCGATACTCCCTCTCCATGACCATTTTCATCCCCTTAGCTCCAGGCTATCTCGTCTATGCCCGAGTCAGGATCAGCGGCCCATCTGCTGTTATGGCCACTGTATGTTCATACTGGGCCGACAACTTACCATCGACAGTCCTAGCTGTCCAACCATTGGGGTCCACCCGGCTGTGCCATGTCCCTTCATTTATCATGGGTTCTATTGTGATGCCCATACCTTCCTGTAATCTAAGGCCCCTTCCCGGGTTGCCAAAATGGGGGATCTGCGGGTCCTCGTGTATACTGGGTCCAATGCCATGGCCAGTGAAGTCTCTAACCACGGAATAACCCTGCGTTTCTACATAAGTCTGAATCGAATGCCCAATGTCGCCAATCCTATTGCCAATTATCGCCCGCTCAATACCCTTATACAAAGCTCCATGTGTCACTTCTAATAAGCGTTTTGCTGTATCAGAGATCTTGCCAACCGCATAAGACCAAGCAGAGTCTGCCAGGGCACCACCTAGATTAACCACCATATCAATGGTCACTATATCACCATTCTCTAAAGGAGTCTTTCTAGGAAAACCGTGGCAGATTTCATCATTAACAGAGGCGCAAGTGGCATACTTATAGCCTTTATATCCCTTCTGTTCCGGTGTGGCACCGTGTCTTTTGAGAAAATCCTCTACAAAGCTGTCAATATCTAGGGTTGTGATACCCGGCTCAATTATTTTTTCTATTTCCTTGTGGCACACAGCAAGCAATTGGCCCGCCTCACGCATCTGGCGGATTTCTTCCTTGGATTTTAGAACAACCACTTTATCTCTCCTTACGTTCTCGACACCGCTAACTGCCAAAGTTCCCTGTCCATTCTAACACAGAAGCATTGACTTGGGGATCCATCGTTCAGGGTTGACGATCCTTTCGCCCTCCTGCTTATTCACGATACTTTGCAGCCTTTTTGTCGTCTAAAGCATATATAGGTTGAGGGGGTAAGGCTAATGGCATCTGGGTCCTATCCACCGGAGGACTTTGAGTTATTTGTAACAAAGTATGAAAACAGGCTCTATCGCACTGCACTCGCTATTACAGCAAACGTATCAGATGCCGACCCTACCTCCCAAATACCGCACTGTCATCCATCTGTTCTATTACGAAGGTTATTCCATAAAGGATATTTCTAGACTGACCGGACAAAAGGAATCCACTATCAGAAGCCATTTAACTCGTGCCCGGCAGAAGCTCAAATCTGTCTTAAAGGAGGAGGACTATGAGACCATATAATGAATACATGGATAAAACATCGGTTTCAGGTACATTGCATCAAAGAATTATTTCGTTTGCCAATGGAAGGCCCAAGCGTCATCCTATTGTGACTAAGCACTATGCCGCAGCCTTTGCTTGTCTTGCTGTGGCCTTGCTTGGAGCTTTTACAATACCAAGACTAATGCAATACAATATAACGCCGACAGCGGGTAATCACCCTGCTATCTTGCAGCCTGGTTCGAGGACAACCATATCCAACCCATATAATAAGTATACATTGGATTTCAATAGAGC
>JAAYHG010000037.1 GCA_012735455.1 Bacillota bacterium | reverse complement strand
GTTCTGGCTACTTCCTTGTACCAGCAGTTGCCAGGCCGTCCCCAGAAGACCTACGAAGATGTGAAAGAAGACGAGGATCTGTTTGCCCAGGTGGGTGAGATAGCAGCGACTCGAGAAGTAAAGCTTACCAAGCAGCTTTTGGTGTTCTCCGATAGCCGGCAGAACGCCGCGTACTTCGCTCCGTATCTCAACTCCACCTACAACGACCTTATTGCTAAACAGATGTTGGTGCAGACTGTAGAAACTCATCGCGAGGAATGCTTAGCCAACAGGTGGAGCTTACCGGACTTCAACCAGCGAGTCATCAGACAAATACAAAGCACTGATTTCTTCAAGCAGGAAACGCACGAAACGCTATCTCGGGAAGCTTGGAAGTGGATCATGCGGGAGTTTGCTTTTGGATCGGGCCTATCCAGCTTGGAGAACATGGGCTTGTTGGCTTTTGAACCAGATTTCACCAGGATTCGGGACAGTGAAGCCCTCTTCAGGTTGAAGTTCATTCATGATGCTGGGTTCAGCTATGAAGAGGCAAAGGTGCTTTTTGCCTTCTTCTTAGACCAGTTCAGGGTGAATGCTGCGGTGGAGTTTCCAGAAGCGGTGCGGCCCCAGGACGATTTCTTCTACCCCGGGAATCGCCAGGGCGGGTTCTGGCGGGAGAAACCAATGGGTGTAAGCAGTCAACCCCGCGGGTATGCACTCAAAGGGTGGCTGCCCAGCGGTGGGTACTCCAACACACGCCTGGATTACCTGCTGCGTTTGCTGACCGTAGGCGGAAGAAAGGCATCCCCTGAAGAAGGTAGAGAACTCCTTCGCAAAGTCTTCGAGGCCATCACAGATATGCGACGCAGCCCCTTGGCTCCCTACATCAAGACAGAGCAGGCGGATGGGTCAGGCAGGATCTATAAGCTGGATCCGGGGGTCTACAGGGTGCTGCCGGGCAGGGGTAGCGGCGCGCCGAAGAACTATCGATGTGACTCCTGTTTTAAAGTCACGCGCTTAAACTTGCGCGGAGTCTGCCCAAGTTTCCGCTGCGCAGGAAAACTGCACAAGGTGGATCTGGACCAGGAACTCAAGGACAACCACTACCGCCATCTATATGTGAACTTGCGGCCAGAACCCATGGTAGCCCATGAACATACGGCCCAACTGGCCACCGAATACGCGGCGGAAGTGCAGACCAAGTTTGTGAAAGGCGCCATCAACGTTTTGAGTTGCTCAACCACCTTTGAACTGGGTGTGGATGTTGGTGAACTGGAGACCGTCTTCATGCGGAATGTCCCGCCTACTCCGGCCAACTACGCGCAGAGGGCTGGTAGAGCAGGGCGCCGAACTGATTCCACGGCGTACGCCTTGACCTTCGCGCGCCTCTCTTCCCACGACTTCAGCCAGTTCCGCCAGCCCCAAAGAATGATCAGCGGTGTGGTCCGCCCACCTTACTTCGACCTCAATAATGCCAAGATCGCCAAAAGGCATCTATATGCTTGCGCTCTGGCTCAGTTTTGGCGCGTTAATCCGGCATACTTCCGCACAGTGGAAGCCTTCTTTATCAATGGTGGGCCCGGTCTATTCAAAGAATTCTTGGATCGCAGGCCTGCGACTCTGCTGCGCACCTTAAAGGAAGTGGTTCCTCCTGCCATTCAGAAGGAAATTGGCGTGGAAGACTGGGCATGGGTGGATGAGATGTACAGCAAAAACGGAGTAATGACTAAGGTAGTGACTGAGCTGGAAAAAGATCTCGTGGCTATCGAAGAAGCACTGGATGACGCCGTCAGTGAGGAGAATTTCCATACCGCGGCCTATCTGAAAAAGGTCAGAAACACCGTTCTTCGCCGGCCGCTCATCAACTATTTGGCTCAAAAAAACATCTTGCCCAAGTACGGTTTCCCGGTAGACGTTGTAAACCTGCAGGTGGATTTCCACACTGCCGATGCGCGCAACATAGACCTCAGCAGGGATATGCAAATTGCTATTTCTGAGTATGCCCCTGACAGTCAAGTAGTGGCCAACGGCAAGCTCTGGACCAGTCGCTATGTAAAGAGGTTGCGCGCACGAGACTTACTGCGCTACAGCTACATCCAGTGCCAATGTGGATACTTCGCCAAGGCCCTGCTCGACCAAGACCTGGGAAGCGCTTGTCCAGTGTGCGATGCCGCTCCGATTGTCAAACAAGTATTTGAGGTGCCCGAATTTGGCTTTATTGCTGAAAGAGAGCCCAGGCCGCCCGGAAACCATAGGCCTGAGCGTACCTACTCTAGTCGTAAGTTTTTTTCGGGCCAGGGAGAAGCGGCGGAAACTCGGGAAGTCTTAGTTGGGAAAAACCTGCTGGTCTTAAGGAGTTATATCCACGGGGTGCTGACAGTAGTAAACAGCGGTTATGGTTACGGATTCTACATTTGTAGAACCTGCGGCTATGGAACAGTGGGCCCTGCACCGCCGACGACTCACAGGAATTCCTGGGGGAAACAGTGTCACGGGTACTTTGAGCGCGTTTCTTTGGGCTATGATTTCGAGACGGATATTGTTGAGATGGATTTCTCCGAAGTGGCTCTTGAGCATTCTCTCCGAGAAGGTTATTGGGAGTCACTACTGTACAGCATTGTTGAGGGGCTATCAGCTGCGTTGGAAATTGATCGCCAGGATGTTGACGGCACGGTCTATGTAAGCTCCAGTGGAAGAAGGTCCCTTGTACTATTCGATACAGTTCCGGGTGGGGCGGGACATGTAAAGCGGATTCTCGAGGGGGGCAACTGCCTAGAAGTTCTCGAAAGAGCACTCAGTATTCTGAAGAGCTGTGACTGTGGTGGAGAAGCCGGGGATACCAGCTGTTATGGCTGCCTGAGAAACTATGGAAACCAGTTCATCCATGACAAATTGCGGCGGGATTATGCCATAGGCGGTCTGGAAGAGATACTGGTATCCAGTGAGTGAGTGTAAAGAAGGACAAGTGCGTCTTGTTCACTAGTTGTCCTGGCGATTGCAGCAGTTCAACCTGACGGTAGATGGAAGAATCACAGATGCGGATGACAATTGCATTCCAGACGTTTCATTACTCATCAGCGGTGCTGTGAGTGAAGTCATTATTTGATAAGACTCCTAATATAACGGGTGCCTTTCACGCAGTTCGAATCGCGCCGGGCCCGCCAAACCGGAGCCTCGATATAATCGGGGCTCCGGCGCTTTTATGGTTACACAAGGAGTCTGCGGGAGGGCCTTTGGCAGTGGATTGCCACCAAAGCTGACGACACGGCGAACTTCATACCTTGACACCGGGTTCCGGGCAGGCATCCTCAACCCCACAACGGGAAGCACCAAGGTCTTTGGGCCTGGTGCCTTGGGAGGCCCGGCGCCCGGTGGCCCGCAAAGGGTACTACCATGGCTACTGATAAGGCATTCAGCCAAAGAAGAGTACTGTTGATATCATAGCTGTTCTGTTACCTTGGGTTTTGAATGATGCTTGCTCATCGGTCTCCCTGGACAGTCATCATATACCGCAGACTTGTAGTGAATCATGGAATAATTTCGTCTACTACTTGGCAACAGAGACACATTGTGCTATAATGATAGCAAGCCAGCAACTGGCTAACCTAGCATGCTAGACGGGAGGGCTTCGAATGAGTCAAAAAGCTCAAGTTAATGTCCGTATTACACCTGAACTGCGCGAATTGCTTCGGTTCTTGAGTTTCAATGAAGGGCGACCAGAAGCTTACATCATCGAGGAGGCCATCAGGATTTACACTCTTGATTATCTTACTGGAATGGTCGAAATGGGAGACCATGTGGATGAACCAGAAAGGTTTGAACTGTTGCTAAAGCTGCTATCCGATGCATGCTCATGGCGTTTTCGATTCAACCCTGAGCAGGAGCAGATTGAGTATCTAAGCATTCGCCAGGAGTGGTTACCTATTAGTATATTGCCGATCCAGTGGTTCTACGAAGGTATATCAACTGTGGAACCTGCTGAGAAGTTAATGGAATAGGAGGGTAAGGCGTGTTTGACTGGGGAAGACAGCAAGCGGGCCGACCCACCACTGAGGTACTGTTGGAGAAAGCCCTTATCAAAGCTGGAATTAAACACCGGGCGAACACTAATATACCCCCCTATGAAGTAGATTTCTTGGTTGAACCTTACGTAGTAATTGAGGTTGACGGTTACATGCATGCCCTTCAGGGTGTTCAAGACAAAGATCGTGGAAAGACGCAGCACCTCGAGTGCCTTGGATATGCGGTTCTTCGCTTCACAGGTGACGAGGTGAGATATAACGCCAAGACATGTATTCGTAAGCCTCAGCTTGCCCAAAAAAGACAACGAGAACGCCATGGTAACCATAGGCCGATAGAACAACTAGCTCCATGGCAGCAACAACTATATAGTTCCTATGTAGGGACGACTGATAAGGCCCTGTAAAGGGTCTTTTTTATGCCTAGAGGGTTGATCTGGGTATGGTCACCTCCTGAGCATACCAAGATGCGGCAGTCTACACTCTTCTGGATTTCTATTCAAGGCCAAGGTCAGCCCGTAAGGCTGAAGCAGTGTGAAAGCAAACGTGTGAAGGAGATGGTGGGGAGGGTGGGAAAAACTCTGTGAGTCTGAACGCATTACAGGGTTTCCTCGTGGTGAAGAGCAGATGTGAGGCGATTAGAGTAGATGAGGAAAGAACGACCACATCTGGCTAAGTTGCCTGTAGAGAGGCTCATTAATACCAGAAAAAAGAAGCACGGTGAAGTGTTCCCTCCTTCTCATAATGGAGCTGTATCGCGTCCTTTACGATGTTTATCTTAGACAGCATAACAAGCATGATCGCAGAAACCTTGGGTGCTAAATAATGCCCAATTAATCATCGCTACCAACGTACTCCAGGGAGACTTCTTTACAGGATTGAGTCCAAGCAGTACACCTGTAGTATTTAGTGAGCGGAAAGTCTGGCTGCAGGCCTCTGGGCCTGATGCTCTGTCTCCTAAGCCCTATATACAGTCATTCCTGCAGGTCTTGCTTCTTGTCTGCCTGTGAGGGTCCTGCAGAAATTTACCCTGGCTCACGTAAGCCTACTGCTCATTTGTGCCCTTGGCCTCTTCGTCCTCGCCTGGTTTGTTACTAGGGCCTCAAATGCTACGAAGCGGGTAGCCTTGTGGTAATCGTTCTTGAATAGCCGTCCAGGATAAAGTGTGCGCAACTATAATGGGAAAAAGGGCCGAACGAGGGAGAATGCCTCAGCCCGCTTTGCATCCCTCTTACTC
>JAAYHG010000036.1 GCA_012735455.1 Bacillota bacterium | reverse complement strand
GGCTAAACGCCATGCGGGCTAAGGGGGAGATAGAGCCAGCGATGGCTACCATGGGGACCTCGAAGCTGGTAACGCGGGGTGCCAAGGTCAAGACTGCGGCAGCGATGGAGAGGATTCCCAGGCCTAGAGCGAGTCCGCCCCAGATGGCGCCGCGGTGTAGACTGCGGCGATCGCTCATGGTGCCCAGCGGAGCCAGTACGGCCACGGTGAGGATAAGGTTATAGGAGGCGTAAAGCAAGGCAGCCAAGGGCCAAGGGGAGATGGCAGCCGCAGCTGGGTTGGACCAGGCTAGGTTAGCTAGAAAGGCGTCCGGGTTGGTAACAATAGTGTACAGGCTAAGGCCCAGGACCGAGGTCAAAAGGACGGGAGCGACGAAACTGATGGAATCGATGACTCGGGAAACACCCAAGAGGACAGTTGCTAGGCTCAGGACGATTAGAAGCAGGCTGCCCCACAGGGCAGGTAGTCCAAACTGTTCGACGTACACCGCTCCAGCACCAGCTCCCATGCTTACCAGGGCACCGAACAGAAAAAAGGTCATGATAATGTCGATGATGGTGCTGGTCATGCGGCCACCGGCAGCTTGAATCACTGGCAGGTGAGATTTTGCCTTTAGTTTGTGTCCCAGCTCCATGACTGAGATGCCAAAAAAGATAAAGATCCCGCTGGCCAAGGCAATGCCTAAGAAGCCCCAGAGGCCGAAGGCTACGAAGAACTGGAAGACTTCCTGGCCCGTTGCGAAGCCGGCACCAACCACTGTGCCCACATAGGTGGCAGCAATGGTAAAAGCAGAGAGCTTTTTCGCCATGGTTCTCCCCCTGCTTATCTTAGATGGCCTTATTATTGCCACCGGCCCCTATGGGCTAAACAATTCTTAGGGTGAGACCACAACTTGGTATTAAGGGAGAGTCCGGGAAAGAGTTAGGATTCTTCTTGGCGCAGGCGTTGTTTTGGCAGGTGAAGGAAAAAGGTGGTCCCGGCAGGAGAGGTGGTAAAGGATATTTCCCCATGATGCAGATGGGACACCACGTAATTGGCCATAAAAAGGCCCAACCCGCACCCGCCTGTTTTGCAGGAAACCAAAGGATCGAAGATATGGGGTTGGATCTGCGGTGGTATCCCGGGCCCGGTGTCGGAGACGGAAACGATAATATTGTCTTCTTTTTCCTCAACCTTTACGGTAAGCCGTCCCCCATTAGGCATGGCATCCAGGGCATTCGTGAATATGTTTAGCAGGGCGCGCTTAAAGGTGCGTACCTGCAAGACGGTGTTGGCGGCAGTGGAAGTGCAGACCTCTACATCAACCCGGTTTAACTGGCAGAGGGGCTGGATCTCTATGACGGTTTCCTTGATCAGGGCGCTCAGGGAACAGGGCAGAGGCTCCTCCAGACTGAATTTCCCTAGGAGCTGGTTTAGCATGGCAGATACCGAGTCGATCTGCTGGATGACGCGTTTAAAGTAGGAGTGGTGCATGCTTACGTCGTTGCTGCTGCCGCCCAGTTCGCTGAGGCCGCGAATGATTGCCAAGGGTGCGCGCAGATCGTGGAGAGTGGTGGCCAGGAAGCTGCCCACAGCCATGAGCTTTTGTGCTTGAAGGTCGGGCTCAAGGGCCGAAGCAGAGGCGATATGGGTTTCAATGGACGCGGCACAGGCTCTTAAGAGGGCTAGGACCTCGGGACAGGGGTAGCTGCTGGGTACAAAGATACCTAGGCTTCCCAGCACAGTACCGTGAAGGTCCCGAATTGGGAAGACGAGCACTGCCTCGCCTTGTTTGTAGGAGTAGTGTTCCGCCTTCAGCTTGAGTGCCGGGTTAATGGCTCCTAGTGCCAGTCTGGCGGCCTGGCCTCCAAAGATGTCTGGTTCCCCCCGCAGTGCCAGAATAACCCCGCTGGCGTCAGCCAGGGTAATAACATGGTTCTTGCCCGCCATCGCAGCGGAGATATTATCCATGTACGGTGCGGCGGCTTTCATGAGTGCAGCACAGGCGAGCTGCCGTTTTTCGAGTTCCTCGCTGGAGACAAAGGTCTGGCTCGCATACCGGGTTTTACGCAGGGAGAGCCTTGTGGTGGCAGGCCTATCGTGCTGCAGGTTATCTGGTATGTGCTTTTGTTGGCGCGATACGCTGGACAAGGTCATCCCCCCTGGAATGTGGTGCAAAAACAATTCGACAGGGGGGCACCAATTCCTGCCAGGTGGTAAAAATATTTTTAATATAGAAAAAAAGAGTGACGCCAATTCATAATAAGGGGTTTGGGTGTATGCTTAAGTCAATGAAGGAATGAGCAGGCCAAAGTCACCGGCGAGGAGGTTGTTTCATGCTGCTAGAGGAGCAGCGGAGAAAGGTAGTCTCTATGGCACAGCAGCTTGCGAGTTGTGGTCTCGTGACCGCCACCTGGGGGAACGTGAGTGCCCGCGACCCGGAGACGAACATGGTGGTGATAACGCCCTCGGGCATGTGCTACGACACCCTGGAGCCTGCAGATATCTGTGTTGTGGATTTGAGCGGGCGGCTGGTGGAAGGACGCTATCAGCCTTCCAGTGAAACACCGTTACATACCCTTGTCTATTGCAGTCGTCAAGATGTCCAGGGTATTGTCCATACACATTCGATCTTTGCCACCGTTATGGCGGTGTTAAAGCGCGAGATTCCACCGGTGATTGCAGAACTGGCCCTAGGTGTGGGCGGCAGTGTACCGGTGGCGGATTTTGCTCCGCCGGGAACGAGGAAGCTAGGCCAGAATGCCCTGGCTGCGTTGGGAAAAGGAAACGCCGTGCTCCTGCAAAACCATGGTGTTTTGGCTGTAGGCCCTTCCTTGGAGCGGGCTTTCACCATTGCCGCTATTGTTGAGGACGCAGCCAAGATCTACTTCCTCTCGTCACTTTTGGGGACACCTACTTTGGTGCCACAAGAACAGCTGGCCGATCTTTTTCGGAGTTTCCAAGACTATGGACAAAGAAAGGACTAAACTGGTCGGGGACGGTTCAGGTAACCGTCATTCAAGAATAAACCCCTGTGGCTCTTGGCCGCAGGGGTTTATTCTTAGTGCTTCTCGCTAGGCCTTGATGACGTTGTCCACCTGTTCACGACCAGAACCCTTAGGGACAAAGGTCTTACAGCAGGTTTCCATGCAGGACTGCGTGGGCGTAGCTGACATGGTGGCAGCGGTAGGGGCGTCGATGCGATCTGGGGCCTGGCTGGCGAAGCTGTCTGCCGTCACCATGATCATGTTGGCGTCGCAACGGTTGCCAGATTTCCAGTAGTGGCAACTGTTTACACTGCACATGATCTGCTGATTCTGGGCCATAAATATCACCTCCCAAGCTAGAGTTTCAAAATGTGGGGCTGAGTATGCACGGAAAGATAGCAGGAAAAGTGCTTGTGGTGGCTAATAAGTACTTAGATAACAAGCAGGTGTCTACGGATGCCACTCTTCTTTATCAACCTTGCTTTTATTTGGATCCACGGAGCGCTCAATTAGATTTGCACTGGCCGCAATGGTACTAAAGGGATGGGGCTGGGCGGTCTTGATTTTTTTGCGTTCGTTTTTTCTGGGCATATTGTTCCCTCCTCAGGGATTAGTCTTCCCAAATTGCCGCGGGCGATACCGGAAAGGGGAAGTACCGAGATGAATGTGGAACGCATTCTGCAGGCAGTGACAAAGAACGAGAATTATCAGGGACAAATAACCTACCGCCGTTACTTGCCGGGGCGGGAGGCTTCCTTTGCAGAACCGGCAAGCCCCCTGCCGAGAGAGCTCAGTGCTAGCCTGAAACGCGCTGGGATTGAGCGCTTGTACAGCCACCAAGCAGCGGCTCTTGATGCCGCTCACCGGGGTGAGAACGTGGTGGTGGTCACGCCCACGGCCTCCGGGAAAACGCTTTGCTACAATCTGCCGGTCTTATCCCGCCTGCTGGAGGATCCTAGTGCCCGCGCCCTTTACATTTTTCCTACCAAGGCCCTGACCCAAGATCAGTTGGCAGGTGTAGAGGGCTTTGGTTTGGTTCCCACTGCCGTGTATGATGGCGATACCCCGGACACTATGAAGGCGGACATCCGCCACCAGGCGCGCATTATCCTTACCAACCCGGACATGCTCCACCTAGGAATTTTGCCCAACCATCTTAAGTGGCACGACGTTTTTGCCAACCTTTGTTTTGTGGTGATAGATGAAATCCACGCCTACCGGGGTGTTTTTGGTACCCAGGTGGCTCATATCCTCCGACGGTTGCGGCGGCTGGCTGCGCACCATGGGGCCAATCCCCAGTTCATCCTTACCTCCGCCACCATTGCTAATCCGGCGGAGCATGCCGAGCGCCTGACCGGGCTGCCGGTGACCCTGATCGAAGGCAGCGGTGCGCCGCAGGGGGCGCGGGAGTTTCTCTTTTGGCGCGTGCCCCAGGGGACGAGCTACCTGCGCGAGGTGGTTTGGCTGCTTAATGTACTTCTGGAGCAGCAGGCCCGCACCATTGCCTTTGCCCGTGCCCGCCAGGTAGTGGAACGAATCCTACGGCAGGTGCGGCAAGAGTTGCCGAGACAACTGGCTGGACGATTGGTTTCTTACCGGGGCGGCTACTTGGTTGCCGAGCGGCGTGTCATTGAGCAGGATCTTTTCTCAGGTAAGCTCCTTGGTGTGGTGGCGACAAATGCCCTGGAGTTGGGGATAGATGTGGGTGAGATGG
>JAAYHG010000035.1 GCA_012735455.1 Bacillota bacterium | reverse complement strand
GTGCCCGTATACACGCTAAGCACTTGGGCCACTGGGATATCCGCCCTTGTCTTTATACTCATGGCAGCCTGCAGCAGCACTCTTCCCAGCTCTCTCCCCGGCCCAACCACAGGCCTTCTTCTGGCCTTCTTGGCCTTGGTACCCACCGTGATTGCCTTGGCAGCACTTCTGGCAGCCATCTCCCGCATCGGTCCCGCCCGCACCACCATAGTGGGCACCTTGGAGCCACTCTTCACCGCGCTTCTTGGCTATCTGGTATTGGCGGAGCAGCTCACAGTCCGGGAGCTAATTGGCGGAACGCTTATCATCTTGGCTGTGCTCACCCAACGGCGCTAATCTTTTATCCCACTCCTTATGTGAACCGCCGCTGAAAACCTCTTCAGTTCCCCTTGAAAAGCAAAGCCCCTTGTTTGCAAAGTATCAGCCTTACCCAACACTGGTATTCTAGCCGTAAACAGACCCTGACTCCCAAGACACAGGACAAGAGAATCGTATCCGCTAACCATAAGCCTGCCCCTTAGCACTCCCAACGCAGGGTTCACCGAAACCCAGCTTATTGTATCCCCCTATCGGGGGGGTTCTAATTAATTGCCAATTTTCTACCCGCCATTCAAGTAACCGCATCCTCTAGAATCATTTTGCCGACCTTCTTGCCGGTCTTGCTATCAACCTTCCCTCACCACTATAGCCTTGCCATCCCTATAAAGATATCGTCCCCGGCTGTCCAAGCTTCTGGCACTTAATCCTGGACCTACCCCACAGAGGTTTAATTTTTACTGCCTTTCTCATCTCGTAACTCCAACCAACCCTTCAATAAGACTGCTGCTTCACCCCGGGTAAGGGGCTTTTCAGGCCGCAGGGTACCATCCGGGTAACCGGACACCAGCCCTAACGCTATCATAGACTCCCACAGCTCGGCGTATCCTTTTTCATCCAACCATCGCCAATCGGGGAAGCGCAGCAAATGCTGTAAAGGCCCGCCTGAGCCAGGTACAAGACCAAACATATTACCGATCTTGGCCAAACCAGCAATGGCGTAGCCCCGCGAAACCACCGACCGCGTACCGCTGTCCTCACTGGCAGTGTAAACATAGAACCAGTAGCGTTCATCCCCTACCTCGCCTGGGCCAGGATCACTACCCGTTGCCCCGGCTACGTACGCATTCCACTCCAGTGGGCTTATCGCTTCATCTAAGCCTTGACCTTCTTCACTGGCAACAGCCGCTTCCAGCTCTTCTCCGCCAATACCAGCAGCCACCAACGCCTGCGCACTCGCCCAGGCCCAGTGCTGTACCGCCAGCTTTTTCTCATCGTGCCCATCCTTTTTCCCTGCCTGCTCCACCTGAGCCCAGCCCGCGCCAGAATAAGCAAGCAAGACAGCCAGGATCAGCAGAAAAACCAGAGCCGCCCTTATTTGTTGCCAGCTGCACACTGCCCACGCCTCCTTTTCGCACACTTCAGCTCTCCTTAACCAGCAACAACCTCACGCAACACGGCGGCATCCACGTTACCGCCCCTTACCACAAACAATGTAGGTCCGGGCGGCAACGTAAACTTTTCTGCCAACAACGCCGCTACCCCTACAGCCCTGGCCGCCTCTACCACCTGCCCACCCGTGAGTATAGGCCAGCTCATACCCCGGTCAATCTCCTCCTCCGAAACGAGGACCATCTCGTCTACCACTTCCTGCAGGAAAGGCAATATCTCTTTATAGGCGTTACCTGCCAGCCCTTCAGCCAAGGTCGTTCCCACGGGACACCTTACAATCCCACCAGTCTTCAGGGCATCATAAAGGGCAAGTGAGGTTTCCCCCTGAACACCAATAACCTTAATACTTGGTTTCAATACCTTGGCCACTGCACCGATTCCACCGATTAGCCACTGCCTCCGACAGGTACCACCAGGGCAGCTACCTCTGGTAGCTCAGACAGAATCTCCAGCCCCACTGTAGCTTGCCCGGCCAGGCCCGAAAAACTCCTTCCTCTCTGACACTATTCCTCTCCTCTAGGC
>JAAYHG010000034.1 GCA_012735455.1 Bacillota bacterium | reverse complement strand
TACGCTGTAGGTAAGATTCCCGGCGGCTGCATTAAGAGGGAAGGCCGCCCCAGCGAGAAAGCCATCTTATCGGCCAGGCTTATCGACCGGCCGATCCGCCCCTTATTTCCCCAGGGTTTTCGCAATGATGTGCAGGTAGTTTCCCTGGTCTTGTCAGTGGATCAAGACAACTCGCCGCAGATCGCTGCCCTTTTAGGAGCCTCGGTGGCACTCTCAGTCTCTGATATACCCTTTGATGGCCCCATTGCGGGTGTGGTGGTGGGTTTGGTGGATGGGGAGTTCGTTCTCAATCCCACCGTTGCACAGGAGGAGGTTAGTGAGTTACACCTTACCGTGGCAGGGAAAAAAGACGCCATTATGATGGTGGAGGCTGGGGCAAAAGAGGTTGAAGAAGAAACGATACTGAAGGCCCTCGCTTTTGGGCACGAGGCCATTCAGGAACTGGTGCGGTTTCAAGAAGAGATTGTGAAGAAGGTGGGTAAGGAAAAACGCCAGGTTACTCTGTATCAGGTTTCCGAAGAACTGGAGTTGGCTGTACGGGAGTATGCGACGACCAAGCTAATAGAGGCTTTGCAGGAGCCCGAAAAACTTCGGCGCGAAGAGAACCTGAACGAGGTTGAAGAAGATACTGTGCTCGCTTTGAGTGAGACCTTCCCGGAGCAGGAAAAGGATATCCGAGAGGTTGTACACCAGCTCACCAAGGAGCAGGTACGTAAGATGATTTTAGACCGCGGCATCAGGCCCGATGGTCGTGGCCTGGATGAGGTTCGGCCAATAACTGTAGAGATTGGCCTGCTGCCTAGAGTGCACGGTTCAGGTCTTTTTACCCGGGGCCAAACACAGGTCCTTACCAACCTAACATTAGGCGCCGTTGGCGATGAACAGATCCTTGACGGACTGGGTGTCGAGGAATCGAAGCGTTTCATGCATCACTACAACTTTCCGCCCTACAGCGTGGGTGAAACGCGGCCTATCCGTGGACCGGGACGACGGGAGATAGGGCACGGTGCTTTGGCAGAACGTGCCTTGGAGCCAATGATACCCAGCGAAAGTGAGTTTCCTTACACCATCCGCCTTGTGTCCGAGGTGCTGGAGTCAAACGGTTCTACTTCTATGGCCAGCGTTTGTGGCAGCACCTTGGCACTTATGGATGGCGGTGTTCCCATTAAGGCACCGGTGGCAGGTGTAGCCATGGGACTCATCAAGGGTGAAGAAAGCTTTGCTGTGCTTACAGATATCCAGGGACTAGAGGATGCCATGGGGGATATGGACTTCAAAGTGGCTGGTACAGCACAGGGAATCAATGCCCTACAGATGGACATAAAGGTACCCGGCATCACCATAGATATTCTGCGTGAAGCCTTAGATCAGGCTCGGCGAGGCCGTCTGTTTATTTTGGATAAGATGTTAGAGGTAATTGACAAGCCGCGAGAAAACCTTTCTCCCTACGCGCCGCGAATGATCACGATGGAGATAGATCCGGACAAGATCCGCGATGTTATCGGCCCCGGTGGGAAGACCATTCGCAAGATCATAGAAGAAACCGGGGTGCAGATAGACATTGAAGACGACGGCCGTGTCTTTATTACGGCTGTAGACGAAAATGCCGCCCGGCGTGCAGAGGAGAAAATCCGGATGCTTACCCGTGACGTGGAGGTCGGCGGAATTTATGTGGGCCGCGTCACGCGCATCATGAATTTCGGTGCCTTTGTGGAAATCCTTCCGGGCAAGGAGGGGTTAGTGCACATCTCTCAGCTGGCCCGTGAACGCGTGGCTAGGGTTGAGGACGTTGTTCACGTGGGTGACGAGGTGGTTGTCAAGGTTACCGAGATAGACCGTCAAGGCCGCATCAACCTCTCTCGCAAAGAGGCCTTGAGAGCAGAAGGGAACACTGGCAAGGCTAGCTTACGCTAAATAATAAAGAGCATAAACTCAAGCGCGGGTTTATGCTTTTTGTCGTCTTTCTCCTAGCCTGCACGCCCATTTACAGGAATGCTTGGTCTTCGCTATAATATGTACGTGCTGGTAAAGGAGGAGTCGTTTTTGTACAAGCGGAAGGTCCTATCTCAGGGTGTGCGCCTTGTTGCCGAAGAAATCCCCACTGTTTCTTCCGTCGCAGTGGGGTTTTGGGTTAATGTGGGATCCCGGTGGGAAATGCCGGCAGAAGCTGGTTTGTCTCATCTGTTAGAGCACCTGCTATTTAAGGGGACTACGAAGCGTAGTGCACGCGCTATTGCTGAGGCTTTGGATTCTGTGGGAGGTCAACTGAACGCCTTCACTACCAAGGAATATACCTGTTACTATGCCAAGGTCTTGAGCGAGCATGTTCCTTTGGCCCTAGACGTTTTGTCAGATATGCTGTTAGATCCCTTGCTGACAGCGGAGGATATTGAGCGGGAGAAACAGGTTGTCCTAGAGGAGATTCGCATGTATGAGGATTCGCCTGACGAACTGGTACATGACCTTCTTACCGGGGTGGCTTGGCCCGATCACCCTCTAGGCCGTCCTACACTGGGTACGGAAGAAACGTTAAGCAGTCTGACTCCAGACCACATTCGAGCGTTTCATGAGCGGCACTACACCCCTGACAACCTGGTGATTACAGTAGCCGGGAACCTGGAGTACGAAAAGGTTCGTGAGTTACTAGAGCGGCAACTGCAAGGGCGACAGGCTACAGCGCCACAGCACTGCCAGCCGGCTCCCGTCTTCAGTCCAGGTCTTCAGATTTTTGAGCGGGATACCGAGCAGGTGCATGTCTGTCTCGGTGCGAAGGGAATACCGGTAGAGGACGATACAAATTACGTAGTGGATGTGTTAAACAGCATCCTCGGGGGAGGACTCTCTTCTCGCTTGTTTCAACATATTCGCGAGGAGAAGGGTTTGGCATACTCGGTGTACTCGTACCACACTGCCTATCAGGGTGCAGGTTTGTTTACAGTCTACTTGGGGCTCAGTGAAGAGAAGCTCCAAGAAGGTCTTAGTCTTGTGCGGGCGGAGATGGCGAATCTTGGAAAGGAAGAGGTTTCAACTGCAGAGCTAGAACGGGCTAAGCAACAGGTCTTAGGTGGTTTTCTCTTGGGACTAGAAAACACTACGAATAGGATGATTAGGTTAGGCAAGCAGGAACTCAGCCTGGGGCGGTACGTGTCACCGCAAGAGGTAAAACAAAAGATTGGGGAGGTAACTGCTGCTGCAGTGCGAGAAGTCTGTGCTAAAGTCTTTAGGCCCGAGCAACTTACAACTGTTGTCTTAGGTCCAAAAGTCTGTGGGGAACTTGAGTGAGGTCATAATGAGACAGGTAGATGTGTTAGTAGTGAGGGTTCCAGGTGCTGAGGACCTACCTCTTCCGCGCTATATGAGCCGGGGTGCAGCCGCGATGGATCTAATGGCGGCTGTAGCAAGCCCGCTCGTTCTCGCTCCTGGTGAAAGGGCCTTAGTACCCACGGGTATAGCCATAGCGTTGCCATCCGGTTGGGAGGCACAAGTACGTCCACGCAGTGGGCTGGCTTGGCGACATGGGATTACCTTGCTCAACAGTCCTGGGACGATAGACAGCGATTACCGCGGAGAGGTCAAGGTGATACTTATTAACCTAGGACAGGAACCTTATGTTATCAACAGAGGCGATCGTATCGCTCAACTTGTTTTGGCTGAGTCATCCCAGGCGGTGTTCCACGAGGTTCAGGAGCTGCCACCGTCTGAGCGTGGAGCCGGGGGTTTTGGCCATACAGGTCGCTAGCATTTCCCCCTTTACTGCTGCATAGAGATTTAGCAGTAGAAAGGGGGTCTTATTATGCTTGGAGTGGTACTGGGAGTTGGAGCATTGGCTGCAGCCTATCTGTCAGTGACAGAGCGTGTGCGCGGACAGCGGCAACGAGTCATGCGCCGCAGCGAAGACCTGCCGGTAGAACCGCAGCCCTCGGAGTTTTCCCAGGCCTTGGTAGAACTTGTGGCCACAGCTGGCGGAATCTACTTGGCCTTGATACTCCTGCGCAACTTCCTTAAGATAGAGCTGCCAGAGCGAGTTTTGTTGTTCGGTCTTGAATTGGAGCCGATGGCTACCCTAGCTTTTCTGGTAGCTTTGGTACAGCCATACTTTAGCCACATACATCGCAGTCAGCGGTGAGAACGGAGGGAGGATATGCGACTACGTGACTTAGAGGATAAAGAGTTGATTAGTTTACAGGATGGGCGACGCATCGGTTACTTTGGTGACGCGGACCTAGTCTTCAGTGGAGAAACAGGTGAGATTGTTGGCTTAGAAATCAACACCAAGAGTAGTATTCTGCAGTTCTTTAGCGAGAAACGAGTCTCTCTGATACCGTGGAGGGCAGTTAAGAAGGTTGGTAAAGAGGTTATAATTTTGGACGCCAGTGCCGAGGCAGATGTTGACACCTTTACTGATCTGTAGGAAAATGTACATAATAATTTGGAATAGAACCATTGGAGGTGATGTGTGTGGGGATACGGGTCCTTGTTTGCGGGGCGGGGGCACGCATGGGACGAGCTGTGATCAAGGGCGTACTAGGCGAGCCTGATCTGGAGTTGGTAGGTGCAGTAGGGCACGAAAAACACTTGGGAGAGGACGTTGGTAGTCTAATTGGTAGTGAGCCGGTAGGGGTTTCCTTGGTAGGGGATCTACGCAAAGCCATCTCCCAATCACGTGCCCAGGTGGTAGTAGACTTCACCAACCCAGGGGTGGTTAAGCAAAACCTGGCCATCATTGCCGAGGAAAGGGCCCACGCTGTTGTTGGCACCACCGGGATAACTGAGCAGGATCTGCCTGGGATTGTGACTCTCTACCGCCAACAGGGGGTGAGCGCCGTTATTGCACCTAACTTTGCGGTAGGAGCGGCCTTACTGCTAAGATTTGCAGTCCAAGCGGCACAGTTTTTCCCCCAGGTAGAAATAATCGAAACGCATCATGATCAGAAACTAGATGCACCCTCAGGCACAGCCATAAAATATGCGGAGGCTATTGCACAGGAGGTGGAGTGTACCCCTTCCCCCACCAAGGTGGAAAAG
>JAAYHG010000033.1 GCA_012735455.1 Bacillota bacterium | reverse complement strand
CGCACCGGATTGTGGAGTGTCATCTGGGAACCATGTGGCGTTTGGGGATTTACTATATCCTGCTCACCTGGGAGAGCGATATCATTCACCTGTGCTTTTGGCGCCATGCCTTTGAACTCCTCAAGGAGAAGGGGCACCTGGTCCATGAAGAGGAGGGCGACAACGCAGGGTGCGGGGTGGTGATATTGGGGGATGTCCCTGAGTTCCAGAACTTAGAGAATCCAGACAAGGTGCTGGTGCGTTCCAACGGTACCGCCACCTACACTGCCAAAGACATTGCCTACCAGCTCTGGAAGTTTGGTGTCCTGGGCAAGGACTTTTTCTATGATCGTTACTGCCTGCAACCCAACGGCACTGTCCTTTGGACTTCCAGCAGCGATGGTACCAAGATGGAGCGTTTTGGCAGGGCGCAGCAGGTTATTAATGTCATTGACCTCAGGCAGAAGTACCTGCAGGATGTTTTGCGCTTTTCTTTGGTGAAATTGGGGTTTGCCACCGAGGGCGAGAATTCTATCCACTATGGCTATGAGGTGGTGGCTCTGTCCCCAAACACAGCCCGGGAATTGGGGGTGCCGGTAGGGGACGAGGAAGACAAGGGCATCTATGCCATGTCTGGCCGTAAGGGTATTGGGGTAAGGGCCGACGACTTGGTGGAGAGGGCCATTGAGAAAGCCACTGAAGAAGTGGCCAAACGGCATCCAGAGATGACTCCTGAAGAACACCGCAAGCTGGGACAAGATATTGCAGTGGGTGCAGTGCGCTACTACATGATTCGCTTTAGTATCTCCAACGTTTTGGTTTTTGACTTTAACGAGGCCCTCAGTATGCAAGGCAACACTGGCCCCTATCTGCAGTATGCCTACGCCCGTGCCGCCAACATTCTGGGCCGGGTAGACCGTGAGGTTCTTGATGAGATCGACTTGCGCACCGTCTCGGTGCCTTCAGATCTTACAGCCGAGGAGAAGGCGCTGATCCGTATCATGGCGGAACTACCTGCAGCCACAGAAAAGGCAGCGGAGAATCTGCAGGTTGCGGCATTCGGCGAGTATACCTATAATCTGGCTACTGCGTTAATGAACTTCTACGATACCTCGCCGGTGCGTTCGGCGCCGCCGGCCAGAATGCGCTTCAGAGTTTCCTTGGTGCTAAGTTTTAAGCAGGCTATGGCCAATGCCTTGGCAACACTAGGCATTCCGGCCCTGCCCCGAATGTAGAAGTAAACAGGCGAGACTATTTGTTCTTGAGAAAGTAGCCAGCAGGTCCAGGGTGGTGACGGCTTGGTGGAGAGAAACCGCTGTTGTAGGTTGCTGTGTTCAATCCATCACTGGGGAATTATTTTTCTGGGAACCGGCCTACTGGCCCTGGTAGGAAGTGGTCAGAAGTTTGAGCCCTTGGGTTTGCTCCTTATCTTGTGTGTCTTAGCTGCAGGGACCGAGGCTATCAGGGTTCCTGCAGGAGAAGGCTTCTTAAGCCTCAGTACCGGGGTGGTGCTGGCGGCATTGATCCTACTTGGCGTTCCGGCGGCGCTTTGGGTGATAGTGGCCGGGTATCTTTTGGGAGACCTATTCGGGCGGCGGTTGAGCCTGGATAGTCTGTTTAATGCTGCCCAAGCAGTGATCGCGATTCTTGCAGCGGCAGCGCCTTATCACTATCTAGGAGGCACCAGGGGCGGAAGCACCCTGGTGTTTATCTTGCCGCAAGGGGTGTTTCTCCTAACCTATTTCTTGGTCAATCACGTCTTGGTGCACCTGGCGGTGGTTTTGGAACACGGGTTTTCCCCTTTGGTAGAGAATCAGTTGCTTTTGGGCTGGGATTTTGTGGGCACACTGCTGGCATTACCTATTGGGCTGCTCTTGGCGCAGGCTTACGAGCGCCTTGGCCTCACAGCATTGTTGCTGGCGTCTGTGCCGCTTCTAACTATCAGCTATATTTGGCAGCTTTACGCACGGGTGCGGGCGGTAAACCAGCAGATTATGGCTCTTTATGCCGCGACTAGTAGCATAAGCGCCAGTATCGAACTTGACGCTACGTTACAGGTGATTCTACGGCAGGCGCGGGAGTTCGTACCGTACGATCAGGGGATCCTCTACCTGGCAGATGAAGAGACTTTAATACCCTCTGCTAGTGAGGGTGAGGTACCTGAAGAACTTATGACCAAGGAAGTGGCTTTAGGAGAGGGCCTAGTGGGGCGGGTGGGGATAACGCATCATATGGAGGCAGCACCTCCCACGGGACTTCGTGACAAGGCAGTGGAACCTATCGGACCCAAGTGGTACCAGCTGGCTGTGCCTCTGGTGACAAGAAAACGCTTGGTAGGGGCACTATGGCTGGCCCGCAGCGGCGGAAGGTTTAGTGAGCGTGAAGTACAGTTCCTGGCTATCCTCACGGGACAGGCTGCCATCGCTTTGGACAATGCTCGCCTTTACAGTGAGGTGGCGACTTTGGCCCAGTTGGATGCTCTGACTGGGATTTACAACCGTCGTACCCTGGTAGAGAACCTGGCACGTGAGATTAGTCGCTGTTCCCGTTATGGTCTTAATCTGACGGTGCTCATGGTGGATCTGGACAAATTTAAGAAGATAAACGATACCTGTGGGCACCAATGTGGCGACGTCTTACTGAAAAAGATCATCTCCAGCGTAGCTTCCAGCGTGCGCAGCGTAGATATAATGGGGCGCTACGGTGGCGACGAAATTGTTGTTATTCTGCCCGAGACAGGACCTCTTGAGGCGTATCAGGTTGCGGAACGGATACGCCAGGCAGTGAAGGAACTGACAAGAGATGAGGTATGTCAGGTGACCACCAGCATTGGTATTGCGGCGTATCCGCAGCACGGTGAAGATCCGGAGAGGCTTCTGGCCATTGCCGATCAGGCCATGTACCACGCCAAGCGGCAGGGTGGTGACCGAATACTTACCGGGGGGCAGGCCCAACTGGGTCCGGTTTATGTGGAGCATTCTTTCCTAGGATTGGACAGGCAATGAAGAGGGAACCTAGTCTGAAAGGTGTCTTTGCTACCCTCAGTGACCTTGGCTCCGCTTTGCTGGATCTTGTCTTGCCTGCCGACCTTACCTGCGCTGGTTGTGGTGCAAGGTTGGCTCCCGGAGAAGATCTGGTTTGTCACCGTTGTAAGGCCAGTATTGTTCTGCTTACGGAACCTACCTGTGCCCGTTGCGGCCGCCCCCTTACTCACAGGGGGCTGTGCCGGGAATGCCGGATCAGCCCTCCGGCTTTTGTCCGCGGTTGGTCGGCGGCTATTTATCGTGGACCGCTGCGTCAGTGTCTACACCGCTTTAAGTATGATGGTGAAACCAGGCTGGCTTCCTACCTGGCGCAACTGCTCCAGGCGCGCCTCGCGGCTATCAATGCACCTTTGCCTACCGGGACTGTAGTGGTCCCGGTGCCGCTCTATGCGGCGCGCAAACGTGAGCGCGGTTTTAACCAGGCGGAACTTATCGCCCGACAGATTGCCAGTGCCTTCGCGTTAAGACTTGACCCGGGGCTTCTGTATCGTACTCGGCCTACAGCACCTCAGTCAGGCTTGGCGGTGGAAGAGCGGCTGGCTAACGTGGTGGGTGCTTTTGCGGCTCGGCAGGGAGCAGGGTGTAAAGTAATTCTGCTGGTGGACGATATTTATACTACAGGCGCCACAGCCAATGCAGCTAGCCATGCTCTCTTGGCAGCAGGGGCACAGGCGGTTTACGTGGCCACCGTGGCCATCGCTTCCAGCCACCCGCGGCCCCGAAGAAACGAAAGCCACGGTATATAAAGTGAGGAGAGGCAGGGGGGTCGGAATAATGGAAGTGCGTAACTGCCCACGCTGTGGGAAAGTGTTTGTGTACACGGGCCGACGTTTCTGTCCGGAGTGTTTTCGCGAGCAGGAGGACCAGTTTCGCCAAGTAGAGATGTACTTAAGGTCGCACCCTGGGGCTAATCTACAGACTGTGGCCGACGGGACCGGGGTGGCAAAAGAAGTGATACTGGAGTTCATCCGTAGTGGCCGTTTAGTGACCTTAAAGGCGGAAGGACTGCTCAGGTGTGAGATCTGTGGCCGACCCATTGATCGTGGTCGTATTTGCGAGGCCTGCGCCACGCAAATGAAAAGCGGCCTGGGTCATGGGAGAGTAAGGTTCGAGCCCGGTGGCGGGCAGGAACCCTCCGCCACTTTCGCGCGTGATCATAGAGTGCACATATTGGATATGCTTAAGAAAAAGTCAGGTAGAAAAAAATAACGGACTTAAGTGCGGCAGCATTCTGACGTTTACTATTAAGCTTTTTGTTCCGAGCTGCCGATAAGATAACTAGGCAGTGTGCCAGGATGGATTGCCGAAGGGGGTCTCGGTGATGACTATTTACTCCACCGGCGTACGTGGAGTGCTTCGGGCCTATCAAGGTGATCGAGTCACTCTAAACCAGGACCGGCGCAATGTGGAGGGCAAAGCGAAGAGCGACGAAGACAGCGTTGTTCTTTCCCCTCAGGCCCAGAAGCTCAGGCGCGCCCAAGAGATGGTAGCTAAGGAATCCGCTGTTCGGGAGGAAGTGGTAGCGCGTATCAGCCAGGAGGTGGCTGCTGGCACTTACCGGATAGATCCTGATGAGGTGGCAAAGAAGCTCTTGGCGGCATCTAGGCTCTTCGACCGGGAGGTGTAAGTGTGAGCGAGGCGGTCCTCAGGGAACTGGCCCAGGTCTTGGAAGAGCAGGTTGGTGTTTACCAAGAGCTCCTGGAGATAGCCATAAAGAAGGAAGATATTCTGCGCCTGGCCGATGTGGAGGCCTTAGAGCAGGTGGTGAAAGTGGAACAGGGCCTCATTCTTCAGGGTGGGGAATTGGAGAAGCGCCGTTTTACCCTTCAGCAAGCCCTAGCTGCTGCCAGGGGAGTGCCTGTTGAAGATATGACACTGGAAAAGCTGGCTCAAGGAGCAGAGGATCCGACCGTAGCACTCTGTCTCAATACAGGAGAGAAGCTGGCACACATAATCAAGGAGCTAGAAGAGAGAAACGAGCGTTGCGCCAGAGTTATTAACGAGGCGCTGAGTTTGGTGAAGAGAACGGTAGAGAACACGGCAGGCAGGAAAAACCTAGTAGATCGTTTGGTCTAAAAGGGGGAAACCGAACTGAGTACTTTTTCTACCATAGAGGTGGGCCGCCGGGCACTCATGGCCCAGCTCAGGGCGTTAGAGACAACAGGACATAACATAGCCAACGCCAATACCAAGGGCTATTCGCGGCAGGAGGCGATCCTGGCTGCCACCACACCCTTTTCCCGGCCGGGCATGGGTGCGGGTCAAGTAGGAACAGGGGTTGAGGTACAGCGCTTGCGCCGCGTGCGGGAAAGCTTCCTTGACGCACAGTTTCGCAATGAGACCAAGGCCCTGGGTCGCTGGGAGGTCCGGCGGGACACCATTGAAAAGATCGAGGCCATTCTGCACGAGCCTACGGATCAGGGTTTAAGTAAGCTCATCGAGCGGTTTTTCTCTGCCTGGGATGAACTGGCCCATTACCCGGAAGGTGAGGCGGCGCGATCTGCTGTGCGGCAACAAGGTGTGACCTTGGTTGACGCCTTCAACCACTTGGCGGCGCAGCTTAACGACCTGTCAGCAGACTTGAGCGCCTCGATAGAGGTACAGGTGAACCAGGTGAATTCCTTAGCCCGACAGATCCGGGATTTGAATACGCAAATTGTGAAGGCTGAGTCAGGCAACATGGCGGCCAACGACCTGCGCGACCGGCGGGATTTGCTCTTGGACGAGCTGGCTAAGCTGGTTCCTGTGCAGGTGGAGGAGGACCGATTTGGTGCTGTAAGTATCGTGGTGGGTGACCACACCCTCTTAGCGGGCAACTTGGTGTCCGAGCTACAGTATGACAAGAGTACCGGTGCGGTGACCTGGCCGGATGGAGCCCTGTACCGATCAGGGACGCGCCCGTACGGCAGCCTACAGGGGCTACTGGAGGCGCGGGACGAATTGGTTCCTATGTATCGAGCGCGGCTCGATGT
>JAAYHG010000350.1 GCA_012735455.1 Bacillota bacterium | reverse complement strand
GGACCCCGCTGCCGCCCTAGCTCCGCAGCCAGGTCACCCAGTCGCAGCATGTCCTGCTCAATTTGGGCCAGCTTTGCGGCCGCTTCCTTCTTGCGCTGACGGTACTTCCACACCCCCGCAGCCTGCTCAAGAAACACCCGCCGCTCTTCAGGCCGGAGGTTAAGCACATCATCCACCTTGCCCTGGCTGATAAAGGAATACCCCTCCCGCCCCAGGCCAGTATTCCAAAACAGCTCTTGAATATCCCGTAGACGGCAGGCTACACCATTTAAGAGAAACTCACTGTTGCCAGAACGAAAGGCACGCCGCGTAACGCTGACCTCTGTGTAGGGTACCGGCAAAGCACCATCACTGTTGTTAAACACCAGTGTCACCTCAGCCAAACCATGTGGCCGACGATGATCTGAGCCACTAAAAATAATATCTTCTAGTCGCTCGCCTCGCAGAGTGTGCAAGCTCTGTTCACCTAAAGCCCAACGAATAGCGTCTACTACATTACTCTTACCGCTGCCATTAGGGCCAACAATGGCAGTGATCCCTGGTTGGAAGACAAACTCCAAGCGCTCGGCAAAGGATTTGAAACCCTGAATCATCAAGCGTTCTAGGTACATGGCGCCCCCTCCCGTGTTGCATTTTACCACAACCTGAGATTCCTCGCCTAGAGTGAAGAAAAAAGGCCCACCCCGGGGAGGTAGGCGCTTAGTTGATCTCTCTCGAGGAACAGGTGCCTCACGCATTTTTAGCGCGGGCCAACGATAAGCTTGATTGCCGTTCGTTCCTCTCCATCAATCTCGATCTCTGCGAAGGCAGGCACACAAACCAGATCCACACCATTCGGGGCCACAAAACCACGTGCAATAGCTACAGCTTTGACTGCTTGATTTACCGCTCCTGCCCCAACGGCTTGCACCTCAGCCATGCTGTGCTCTCTAAGAACTGCTGCCAAGGCCCCGGCTACTGACTTGGGATTAGAATTAGCTGAAACTTTCAGTACTTCCACCTCTCTGCCTCCTTCAGTTAGATCGACATAAGGGCTTGTTAAATCTATTCGCCCCATGCCATAAAATTCCTTCTTTTCCTGAACAGAGAGTGCGGAGATTTTAGGAGAAAAAACTAGAACTGACTGGCATCTCTAGTTTTTCTCTAGCTCTAGCAGCAGTTCTCGGGCCGCATGCTGCTCGGCCTCTTTCTTGCTTGCACCCTGGCCCCGGCTCCTTTCTGCGCCGTTGACAGCCAGAGCCACAGTAAAACGCCGGGCATGATCAGGACCCACGCTTCTAACAACTCTGTACTCTATCTTGACATCGCCCGAACGTTGGAGTAGTTCCTGCAGCTCGGTCTTATAGTCGACGCGCAGCTCGAGCTCGCCACTCAGGTAAGGGGAGATAAGCTGACGGATAAAAGTCCGCGCCGCCTCCAAGCCGCCCGACAGGTATACTGCGCCAATAACAGCCTCTACAGCATCAGCCAAGAGGGCGGGACGCTCCCGACCTCCTTGGGATTCCTCTCCTCGACCCAAACGCAGGGTCTCCCCCAGATTAAGACGAACAGCTCCCGTGGCCAGTGTCTCCTCGCACACCAAGGCCGCCCTCCTGCGGGTAAGTACCCCCTCGGGCTCCTGGGGTAGGGTGCGATAAAGGTACTCGCTCACCACAAGCTCCAGGACCGCATCACCAAGAAACTCCAGGCGCTCATTGGATTGGGTGTCGTTTTCATTGGCGTAAGAAGAATGCGTCAGTGCCTCGCGCAGCAGGTCCCACGACACTGTTATGCCCCAAGTCTCCAGCATGGACTTCAGTTTCGCTAGAGGCTGGACAACATCAGTCACCTGTATACCTTCTCACGATCAAGCTAACGTTGTGACCACCAAAGCCGAAGGAGTTAGACATAGCTGTATTCACTTGAGCTGGGCGCGGGAACATTGGAACGTAGTCTAGATCACACTCTGGATCTTGGTTCTCATAGTTGATGGTAGGTGGAATAACATTCTGATCTATAGCAAACAGACAGGCTATGAACTCAACTGCCCCAGCTGCCCCTAGCAGGTGGCCCATCATGGACTTGGTGGAACTCACTGGTACCTGATAGGCCCGATCACCGAACACTGTCTTGATGGCCATAGTCTCATAAATATCGTTATACCCTGTAGAGGTACCATGGGCATTAATGTAATCAATCGCAGCTCCGGTAATCTCGGCGTCGGCCAGGGCGACTGCCATGGCACGCGCTGCACCCTCGCCTTCTGGCGCCGGAGCTGTTATGTGGTACGCATCGGAGGTGGCACCGTAGCCGACAATTTCCCCGTAAATACGGGCACCCCGAGCCTTAGCATGCTCCAGTTCTTCCACTACCACCATACCAGCGCCCTCAGCCATGACAAAACCATCCCGGTCACGATCAAAAGGCCGGGAAGCGTGCTCTGGATCGTCATTACGGGTAGAAAGTGCCTTCATGGCCCCAAACCCTGCTAAGCTCACGGGAGTAATGGGCGCCTCTGCTCCCCCGGCCAGGACCACATCTGCTTCACCGCGTTGAATGAGACGCAGAGCCTGGCCAATGGCATCGGCACTGGAGGCACAAGCACTGACCAGCGTTAAGCTTGGGCCCTTGATACCAAGAAAGATGGAGATCTGTCCGGCTGCCATGTTCGGAATCATCATGGGGATGAAGAAGGGGCTCACCCTGCTCGGCCCCTTGTTTTCTAAGACCAGGACTTGCTCGGAAAAAGTAGTAATACCCCCTATGCCTGATCCCAACGTCAGGCCCACCCGGGTAGGGTTTTCTGTAGTATTAAGCCCGCTATCTGCCACCGCCTGCGTAGCAGCGGCTACCGCAAACTGGCTGAAACGATCCATACGGCGGGCCTCTTTCTTATCTACATATTCTGCAGGGTCAAAATCCACTTCTCCGGCCATGTGGGTACTAAACGGTTCGGGATCAAAGCGTGTTATACGGCGAATGCCATTTCTGGCTGACCGCAGTCCCTCAAAGTAACCCTCTCTCCCACAACCAATGGGGGTAAGGGCGCCAATTCCAGTAATAACCGCCCTCTTGCCCACTAATCCACGCTCCTAACTCTAAGATTACCGCATCCTTCTACGAAAAGTCCCGTAGCACGCAACTACGGGAACCTTCCATACTGAAACGACTAAGAGTTCGCCTTAATGTATTCTACCGCATCCATCACGGTGGCGATTTTCTCAGCATCCTCATCGGGAATCTCAATCCCGAACTCCTCTTCTAAAGCCATCACCAGTTCCACGATGTCAAGAGAGTCAGCACCCAGGTCCTCAACAAAGGATGCCTCCGGGGTTACTGTCTCCTCGTCCACCCCTAACTGGTCGACAATAATCTCTTTCACGCGGTCAAAAATGGCCACAGCACTCACCTCCTTTCAAGTTACCCCATATATACCCCTTAGATTAGACCACACGCCAAGCTCCTATGCCTCCATTGAGAGGCCTCCGTCCACACACAGCACCTGGCCGGTGATATAGGCGGCCTCTTCGCTGGCAAGAAAAGCCACTGCACGGGCAATATCTGCCGGAACACCTAGCCGCTCCAGGGGTATTCGGCTCTGATAGCTCTCCCTTACCTGGGCTGGAAGCTTCTCTGTCATCTCAGTGGCGATGAAACCTGGGGCCACCGCATTCACAGTTATGTTACGCGCCGCCACCTCCTTCGCCACCGACTTGGTCAAACCAATGATGCCCGCTTTGGCAGCGGCATAGTTGGCCTGCCCGGCATTACCAGTCAAACCGACAATGGAGGCAATGTTCACAATTCGGCCTTGCCGCTGTTTGAGCATCCCTTTTAAAGCTGCCTTGGTGCAATGGAACACACCCGAAAGGTTAGCGGCAATCACCTGTTCCCAGTCTTCGGTCTTCATCCGCAGCACCAGGCCGTCCCGGCTAATGCCTGCGTTATTTACCAGTATACCCAGGGGCCCTAATTCGTGTTCTGCCTCCGACACCAGGCGCTCAGCTTCCGCCGGTTCGGCCACATTAGCCTGGATAGGAATGGCTCGGCCCCCGGCGGCAATGATACTTTCCACCACTTCTTTTGCTGCTTCTCGCCGGCCGGCGTAGTTCACCGCAACTGGTGCACCTAACCGGGCTAATTCCAGAGCAATTGCCCGGCCGATACCACGCGAAGCCCCCGTAACAACCGCCGTGCCTGGAATCAATACCATTTTATCCAACCCCCTCTAGCTCTGCAAGGGTATTTTGGAGTGAGGCAATGTCACCTACCTGCAAACAGCGGGCCTTCCTGTCGATTTTCTTCACAAATCCCGACAAGGAGCGTCCAGGGCCAATCTCAATGAAAGTATCAATGCCATCGGCCAGCATTCGTTTCACCGAATCCTCCCAGAGGACAGGGTGGCTAACCTGCTGTACCAGAAGGTCTCTTATCTCGCCGCTTTTCTGGACATAACTGGCTGTCACATTAGCCACTACAGGAACATTAGGATCCAAGAGATCAACCCGTGCCAGTTCCTCTGCCAGGCGTTCTCCTGCCGAGCGTAGCAGGCTGGAGTGAAAGGGACCGCTAACCTTGAGGGGGATAACCTTTTGGGCACCCTTGTCTAAGGCCAAACGTCCAGCCGCGTTCACAGCCTTTGTTTCCCCAGCAATGACTATTTGCCCTGGACAGTTGTAGTTGGCAGGCTCAACCACACCGTAAGGCGCTGCAGACCGGCAGACAGCGTCCACCTCTACGCGACTAAGACCTATGATAGCTGCCATGGTGCCTTGTCCGGCTGGGACAGCGTTATCCATGAATTCGCCCCGTTTGCGCACCAGCCGTACGGCTTCAGATAGGCCCAGACTTCCCGCCGTAACCAAAGCTGAGTATTCGCCCAGACTAAGCCCGGCTCCCACCATCGCCTCAACCCCGTAACCCTTGAGTATCGACCAACAAGCAATACTGGCGGTAAGAATGGCCGGTTGGGTGTTTATGGTGAGGGCCAGTTCCTCTTCCGGGCCAGAAAAGCACAAGTTGCTAAGTGAAAAACCCAGGGCGGCGTCGGCCTCAGCAAATACCAAGCGCGCTGCCGGATATTGTTCGGCGAGATCACGGGCCATACCCACATACTGGGCTCCCTGTCCCGGGAAAAGCATGCCTATTCTTGCCACACACTATACCTCCAGGATATTGGCAGGGGTTTGAGCCCGCGCCCGCTGACCAAGGAAGTCCAAGACCTCAGCTGCTTCCTTAATCATACTGGTGATGATTTCTCGCACTGGCAGTATGTCATCAATGTAACCAGCAATCTGACCAGACATTACCGAGCCATACTCCACATCACCCTCACGCACAGCTGCCCTCAGTCGCCCTACACCAAGACGTTCAATCTCTTCCCTGCTGGCACCAGAACGCTCCAACCGTAGGAACTCTCGAGCCAGCTTATTCTCCAGGATACGCACCGGGTGTCCCGTGGTCACACCGGTCACCACCGTGGACCGATCCCGTGCTTTCAGGAGAGCCTCCTTGTAGCGTGGGTGCACGGTGCACTCCTGGCTCAGCACGAAACGCGTACCCAGCTGTACCCCTTGTGCTCCTAGAGCTAAGGCTGCGATTAGTCCGTGGCCGTCAGCGATACCACCAGCGGCTATAACCGGCACCCTGACAGCCCGCACCACCTGTGGCACCAAAGCCATGGTGGTAATCTCGCCGATATGCCCCCCGCATTCAAGACCTTCAGCAATAAGGGCGTCAGCACCTATATGCTCTAAACGTCTTGCCAGAGCTACTGAAGACACCACCGGAACAACCTTGGTACCGTTGGCATGGAGCCGTTCAATATGCTTGCCGGGATTGCCCGCACCGGTGGTTACCACTGGGATCTTTTCATGGAGGACTACTTCTATGACCTCTTCTACAAAGGGAGAAAGGTAGTAAACGTTCACTCCGAAAGGTTTGGCTGTGAGTTCACGGCATTTTCTTATCTCTGCAGCCAGCAGATCCGCTGGCATATTCCCCGCCCCAATAATACCCAGGCCACCTGCGTTTGATACAGCTGCCGCCAGTTCCGCAGTAGCAACCCAGGCCATACCACCCTGAAGAATTGGGTACTCGATACCCAAGAGCTGTGTAAGAGGCGTGCGCATGCTAGTCACTCCTTTCCGCTTACCAGCGCACCACGCTGGCTCCCCACGTGAGCCCGGCCCCAAAACCTACCAAGACCAAAACATCGCCACTCTTAAAACATCCTTCGTCAGCTGCCTCGGCCAGGGCCACAGGAATAGAGGCCGAGGACATGTTACCATAGCGATCCAAGTTCACAATTACCCGGTCAGGAGAAAGCCTCAGCCGTTTTGCCGCTGCATCAATGATCCTCTGGTTTGCCTGATGAGGAACCAAGTAACTGACGGCGCTGAGATCTAATCCGGCACGCTCCAGTGCCTTGAGGGATGCCTCACCCATTACCCGCACCGCAAACTTGAACACCTCAGAACCGTTCATCTGAATGTACTGCGCCCCGGTGGCCAAGACATCCTGATCCACAGGCCGTCGTGAACCGCCTGCCGGAACAGACAAGAGTCCGCCCCCGGCTCCATCGGCACCTAGGTAGGTCGAGAGAATCCCTTCACCCAGCGGAGCCGGCCCTAGAACAATTGCCCCGGCTCCATCACCAAAAAGGACGCAGGTGTTTCTGTCTTGCCAGTTCAATATGCGTGAGAGAACCTCCACACCGATCACTAGCACATGATCATAGGTCCGAGAGGCCACAAACTCACGCCCAGTGGCCAGAGCATAAAGAAACCCTGAGCAACCTGCTTCTAGATCAAACCCCGCCGCCCGGCTGGCACCGAGCCTACTCTGTACCAGGCAGGCTGTGGCAGGAAAGACCATATCCGGTGTCACCGTTGCTACAATGATAAGGTCAACTTTCTCTACTGTGAGATTGGCCTTAGCAAGGGCTTCTTGCGCTGCCAGCAGAGCCAGATCCGACGCGGCAGTATCTGGAGCAGCTATGCGTCGCTCGCGGATGCCAGTCCGAGTACGAATCCACTCATCGGAGGTGTCCACTATCCTCTCCAGTTCCTGATTGGACAGCACTCTATCGGGAAGAGCCTTGCCCCAGCCCAAGATTCTTGCCGCCCGCAATTTCTGCATTCCTACTCCTCACTTCCCGCCCGGCTTTTTTTCTCACCGAGTAGCGCGATCTTTCCAGTCACGTCCTGCTCCCAAGATTCCCTGGCAACACGAATTGCATTCGCTATGGCCTTGGCATCGGACGCCCCATGACTGATGATAGCGGTTCCCTTCAAACCCAGAAGTGGCGCCCCGCCATACTCAGAGTAGTCCATACGTTTCTTCAAGCCTCTAAGGGCTGGCTTCACCAGGTATGCGCCCAGCTTTGTTCGCCAGTTGCGGGCCAGTTCTCGCCGCAGCAGCGTGAAAAAGCCCTCAGCTAGGCCCTCGGTAAATTTGAGAACAACATTTCCGCAGAAGCCGTCGCAAACAACAACATCGGCCGTCCCAAGCGGAATATCGCGCCCTTCCAGATTCCCGCTAAAATTGAGTCCGGATGATTCAAGAAGCTCGTATGCCTCCTGGGAGATAGCAGTACCTTTGGTCTTCTCGGTCCCTACGTTAAGGAGCCCTACGCGAGGCTTTTTTATTCCTAGTACGTTTTCGGCATAAACGCTACCCATTTGCGCGTACTGTAAGAGGTAGCGTGGTTTTACTTCCACATTGGCACCCACATCAAGCAATACCGTCACGCCTACCAACGTAGGAAAGGGTACTGCAATAGCCGGGCGCTCTATACCAGGGAGCCGTCCCCAAGTAAAAAGCGCGAAGGCCATGGCCGCACCGGTATTACCAGCGGACACCAACGCCTCGGCCTTCCCCTCCTTTACCAGTCGCGCCGCCACCCCAAGCGAGCTGTCTTTTTTTTGCCTCACAACGGTGGAAGGTTGTTCATCCATCTCTACCCTCTGACTCGCCGGGACCACCTGGATACCGGGGTAAGGTAATCCCTCCTCCTTACCCACCTTTTCTATTTCTGCTGGATCGCCCACCAAGATGATTTCTACTCGCTCCGAGCGGGCTGCCAAGAGCGCCCCTCGTATTATTTCTCTAGGGGCATTATCCCCACCCATGGCATCAAGAGCGACTCTCACAGGACTTCACCTCCTGGTGTAAGTGAGACCATAATAAACTTGGCCCGAAAAACCTCGCGGCCATCCACTTGGGTTCTGACAGCCACAAAGTACTTGTTCTGCCGCCTGCGCGTGACCTCTGCTCGCGCAATTAGCTTTTGCCCCACCTGTACCGGATACTTGTACTTAATGTTAGCTACGCCCGTCAGGGCAACCTCGGCGTCAATCACAGCCAAAGCCAGGGACTCGGCCTGAGCAAAGATGCAGTGGCCGCGTACAACACGAGATTTTTCAAAAACCATGTCTTCACTGGTGTTTAAAACGGAAAGGGCACTAACCCCACGCTCAAGCTGGTAGAGTTCGCCTACGATTTCTCGCCTGTGCACAGCCCTTAGCTGACGGTAGGCACCCTCGGCCACACGACGGGTACGCGTCCGCATATCAGGAATAGACAGTTCCAACCGGTCTAAGCGGATTGTTTGGCTGCTCACACCAAAGCGTTGTGCCAGTTCTTCATCGGTAAGAAATGGGTCCTGCTCCACCGCGCGTCGCAGCGCTGGCAGGCGCTTAGCTTTCGGCCAGCGAGTTTTCATTATAGCACCTTCCCTTATAAGCTGGTCATATATGCAGCTTGTTATAAAGTATAATTCTGACCAGGCTGCTATGCAAGCCAGATTCAGGCATGAAAAACAAAAAGAGGCAGTTCTAGCTCTCGCTATAACCGCCTCTTTGCTTCTTGCTACTCTGCCTTTTCTACCTGGATAACCTCTTTAGACCCGTAGAAGCCGCAGGACGGACAAACGCGATGCGGCATCTTAAGCTCGTGACACTGCGGGCACTGTATTAGGCCGGGAACAGAAAGCTTCCACAGAGCGCGCCGCCGGTGCGTACGGGCGCGAGACATTTTCTTTTTAGGCTGAGCCATGCTGGCACCCCCAATCCTACTTTTCTTGTTTAAACAGATCGCGAAGAACCTCCAAGCGCGGATCAATATAGTCCGTCTGGCAGGTACAGGGACCTTCGTCCAGGTTCTTACCACAGTATTGGCACAGCCCGGGGCAATCTTCGCGGCACAGCGCTTTCATAGGCAGGGCCAAGAACAGCGTTTCTCTGACATCTTCCCGAATGTCAATGCGATCGCCACTAAACTCTCTAACATCCAGATCGACGCTCTCTTCTAACCCAGCGCCGTCCATACGTTTTGCCTCCTGGTATCCCATGACGAAGGGCACATGAAGGGTGTACGGGAACAGCTCCAAACAACGGCTACAGGCAAGGATCAACTTGGTCCTAACTGTACCATCGGCAACTAGGCGCTCCCCAGTGTTGGTGAGCACGCGTTCCACCGTCACCGGCGCGGCGAACTTGATCTCTTCACCACCCCAGGTAAACTCGTTCCACTCCTCACTGAACCGGGC
>JAAYHG010000349.1 GCA_012735455.1 Bacillota bacterium | reverse complement strand
GGATATCCCAAGCGTTCTACCAATGAGGCGTCATCTGTGCCCATAAATCCATCCGTCACTGCCTGCTGGTGGGCCTTGCGAATTAGGTCACAAGCAAAGGCTTGCGGCGTCTGAGCAGCCCAAAGGGTATTGCGATCCAGGGTTGTCTCTACTTGGCACCCCTGCCGGACGAGTTTAATGGTGTCTTTTACGGGCACCGCCACCACAGCAGCGCCGCTACGCAGCGCAGCCGCTAAGGAGGCAGTGATCATTTCACCATCAATAAAAGGGCGCGCGGCGTCGTGTATCAGGACAAAGTCAGCATCTGGCGGCAGCGCCTTCAACCCCAAGCGCACCGACTCCTGCCTCTCGCCACCACCTGGGACGATGGCATCTATCTTGGTGAGCTGCCACTCAGTCACCAGGCCTCTGGTACGATCTTCTTCACCTGGAGCCACTACCAAAACAACACTCGTCACGAGGGGATGCTCCTGGAAAACCTGAAGGCAGTGGACAATAAGCGGTCTTCCTCCCAGCATCAGATACTGTTTTCTTGTTTCGCTTCCCATTCGCCGCCCCGCCCCGGCAGCCGGGACCAAAGCAACGGCCTTTACCATGCGCTTCCTCTCCGTTCGTCCTTCTCAAGGGCAGTTTTTCTGGTACCACTCTTTCTCCGCTCCAGGCTGAGATTCCTGCACCGGGTTGACTCTGCCCTGGTGGCCCAAGAAAAAAGCGGCCCTAAGGCCGCCTCAAATGCCGCTAAATAGCTTTCTCCATTGCCTTGGGTTTGGCAAAGATCATCCGTCCTGCTGCCGTCTGCAGTACACTGGTTACCAAAACACCAATGGTCTCGCCTATATGGCGACGCCCACCATCTACCACTATCATGGTGCCGTCGTCCAGGTAGGCCACACCTTGCCCAGCCTCTTTGCCGTCTTTGATCACGTGAACCAGCATTTCTTCACCAGGAAGTACCACCGGTTTCACCGCATTGGCCAACTCATTTATGTTGAGCACTGGTACGCCCTGGAGTTCTGCCACCTTGTTCAGGTTGTAATCGTTAGTGAGGACCTTACCCTTGCACTCCCGCGCCAGGCGCAGCAGTTTAGAATCCACCTCAGCCACGTCTTCAAAATCCCGGTCCGAGATGACTACCTTGATCTCGTGTTCTTTTTGAATGCGGTTTAAAATGTCCAGCCCGCGACGTCCACGGTTACGCTTCAAGAGATCAGATGAGTCAGCAATATGCCTCAGCTCTTCCAAGACAAAACCGGGTATTACCAGGGTCCCCTCCAGAAAACCGCTCTTAACTATGTCCGCTATGCGACCATCAAAGATTACACTGGTATCCAAGATCTTAGGTGCCAGCACCGACTCTGACGACCGGGCTGTGGCCTTATCCTTCACCAGCCGCGGGAACGATGCTACAAAGCTCCAGAGGTCATCCTTTTTCTTGACAGCCAGACTCATACCAATATATCCGAACACCACGTTGGCCAGTACAGGGATAAAAGGTCCAACCACTGGTAGACGTCCAAAGGGTAGGGTTAAGAGATTGGCTATGGATAGACCAATCACCAAGCCTACCGCACCAGTGATAATGTCTGTAGCTGGCATCTTCTGCAACCGGCTCTCGGACCACTCAATTAATCGAATAAAACGCCTCATGATCGGCGGAGCTATGAAATAAAAAATTATGCCACCAGTGAGTCCTCCAAACACCAGCAAACCAACATGGATCTGTGCACTGAGTGCCTGGTGAAACACCTCCGTCAGAACGGGCACACCAATCAGCACCAGCTCATAACCAACCAGGACCCCTATAAGGGTGATAAACATCCGAACAATCCCTAGGAGCAAAATCTTCCACCTCCTTTCCGCGTCTTCAGTATACCCTAGGAACAGGCTCTTGGCAATCGCCCAACTGACACGAAGCCCCTTCAAACTCCCTCCTATGTTATTATAAACAATTCCCAGTTAATTAAACCAACACAGCAAAGAAGTAGAAAAGAAAAACGCCAGCGCCAGCTGACGTTCTTAGTTTGCCAACGCGTCTAACAGGTGTTCGGCCTCCTCCTCCGCCATATCCTGGGCTAAAACTAGCTCGCTGATCAGGATCTGGCGGGCGCTGTCAAGCATTTTTTTCTCACCGCTGGAGAGGCCCTTTTCCTTGTCGCGCAGGATCAGGTTGCGCACAACCTCAGCAACCTCCAGGGCATTACCGCTTTTTATCTTTTCCATATTGGCTCGGTATCGCCGATTCCAATTGCCGGACATCTTGGTCTTTTTTCCCCGTAAGACAGCGAGTACACGCTGCACTTCCTCCATGGAAATCACCTGACGGAGGCCGATGTCACCGGAGTTTTCCGTTGGGATCATCACCTTCATATCGCCGATAGGCATCCGCATGACGTAATACTGGCGTTTTTCCCCTAAGAACTCGCGCTCCTCTATGGCCTCAATCACGCCAGCACCGTGCATCGGATATACTACTTTGTCGCCTACTTTAAACATAAACACGCCTCCCAGGCTACTATACGTATCTATGGTACCATATAAGAGCCGTTAGTGTCAAGGAGTACAAGATTATATCACAGGCCCGAGGTGCTGTCAACAAGATTTCGGAGCGGTGTCAACGGACAGCGAAAATGTCACCCCAAAACACGTTCATTGGGACTGAGAAAATGTCTCCCAAGTGAATTCAGAAAACAGCTTTGGATGGGGCGCCCAAATTGCGTCAGATTAACCTGTTTACCTGCGAGTTCATCTTCCAGGGTGAGTTTATTGTGTTTAGGTGAAAAGAAGATCGTATGCCCGTCGCTATACAGGCTTCGCGGAACGCCGTGCTTTGCCACCATCTTGTTCAGGACAGTCAGGTATCCCAAAGTATCCTCCTTGGGTCTGAAGTGCAACCCTAAAACCATACCGGTGGCATCGTCGATAGCCCCGTGCAGAGACATGTTGGGACCACGATCTTCCAACCAGGCAAAAGGACTCGCGTCCATTTGTACCAGCATACCTGCCTGTGGCATACGATCCCTGGAACGTCTCCGACGGGCTGCCTTATGTGAATGGCGATTGGGAATCCCTGCTTGAGCCAAAATGCGAGATATGGTCTTAGGAGACAGAGAGATACCCAATATCACAGTCCGGTAACACTACAGATAAAGTTGCGTTGACACAAGCTGCACCTCACAGGTATAATGGGACCAGGGGAAGGGGTGAGGTCTAAACCATGAAGGATCTCATCTGCGATGAGTTCCAGGAAGCAGTGGGACGGTACTTATTGCGCCACCGCAGTATTCTGGATGTTCTCAGTAAGGTCCAAGAGGCCTCTGGGCGAACCAACCGCGCAGTTGTCAAGAGTGTTACCATTTGTGGCTGTATGGAAATCCGTGCCCAGCGGCAACGGGTCCCTGTGAATGGCAGTCTGGATGAAGCGCTCAATTTTTTGTCTACTCATTTAGAGGGTGAACTCTGCGAGGTCTGTAGGGAACAGGTGCAAGAGGAAATAGGAAACCTCCTATTTTATACAGTAGCACTCTGCAACCTCTTGGACATAAATCTGTCCGATGTGCTTCTTAAGGAGCAGGAACGATTATTCACCCTTGGACCCTTTCGGCTCAGCTAAATATGTTTTTCTCGCCAGGGGTTTTTGTCCTGGCTCCTTTCTTTCTAGAGGGCCTTAAGCACCCTCAGCACACTGGGCTGAGGGTGCTTTTTCCTTATGCCAAAACCCAGTGTTACACCCACCATCCTTTCGGTTCATTTTCTGGAAAACTTTTGCTGGGGAAAGGATATATTTATTGCATGTTCTAGAGAAACTAATAGATTCCTCCGAGCGAAAAGAAAAATTTATGTAGCCATGAAAAACAAAAACCCGGGCCTGCGTACACCGGGTTTAAGCAAAGGTCAGTCTTTCGGCTCATAACCAGCTGCACGGATGGCAGCTCGAATTTCTTCTCGACTTGGCGAACCAGTCTCGTGCGCTACAGTAACAATCCCTGTAGACAAGTCCACCTCAACCTTCTTAACACCAGGCAGGTTTCCTACGCTCTTTTTCACTGCCATAACACAGTGCTGGCAACTCATGCCTGCTGCCTTGACCTTAGTACTCTCAGCCTTGCTCATGTCTTACATCTCCTTCCCTATCAGGGGCAGTTTCTTGCTCGGGGCTTGCCATTAGGAACTGCTGGTTTCGGAAACTCAGATCTCGTTCCATTGGAGATGGCAGGTTTGTTAACTGGCAGGCGGGCCAACTAAGATGCTCCGGGCTATTTTTTCATCCAAGGCCAGAACTGTCTCGCCTATTCTCAGAACATAGCTGGGATGACGCTGCAGCAGTGTCAGGGGTGCCCCCGGCAGCACTCCCAAAGCCATTAGTTTGTTTAGGTCGCCAGAGTTTTCGGTATTAAGCCCAAGCACAGAGGTGGCTTCCAAGGGGGCCAGGTCCGCCACGGTTCGCGACCCACCGGCGGGGC
>JAAYHG010000348.1 GCA_012735455.1 Bacillota bacterium | reverse complement strand
GAGGTGCTGGCGACTGCCAAGGGAGAACTTCCCGAGCTGATAACCACAGAACTGATCCGCGGCGATCTACACCTGCACACAAATTGGAGCGACGGTAGTGAAAGCATCTCGGGCATGGCTCAGGTTGCTGTAAACAGAGGCTATGAATACATCGCCGTCACTGATCATTCCCAGTCCCTTAGCATTGCCCGCGGACTTTCACCGGACCGTCTGCGGGAACAGATGCAAGAGATACAACAGGTGCGGAGCCAGTTCCCAAGCCTCAAGATTTTTTCCGGTACAGAAGTTGATATTCTGGCCGATGGGCAACTAGACTTGCCAGATGATGTGCTGGCCGAAAGAGATTTGGTGATCGCATCGGTCCACTCCAGGTTCAAGCAGGACCGTGCTACCATGACACGGCGTATTTTACGTGCATTGGAGCACCCAGCTGTTGACATACTGGCTCATCCCAGCGGGCGACTCCTTGGCCGACGGGATCCCTATGCTGTGGATTTGGAAGCAGTGCTTGCTACTGCTCAGCGGTACGGCAAGGTTCTGGAGATAAACTCCTCTCCAGAGCGCTTAGATCTTAGTGCGGAGTGGGCACGGCGGGCAAAAGAGCTAGGGATTAAATTGGCTATCAACACCGATGCCCATGATGCTAGGCGCTTAGCGGACATTGAGTTTGGGGTAAGTGTTGCCTGCCGGGCTGGACTGAGTGCAGACAATGTTATTAACAGCTGGCCTGGAGGGCGGTTGGAAGCTTTCTTGGCGGAACGCCGCCGCAAGACGGGGATCGGCTAGGACCGGTGTTGTCGGCCTAAGGAAAGAGAGGCTTCATGATGGAAAAAGCACCCGAGCTCATGGCCCCGGCAGGAAACATGGAAGCGCTAAAGGCTGCCCTCAACAGTGGCGCTGATGCCGTCTACTTAGGAGGCAAGGCGTTTAATGCCCGGGGCTATGCGGCCAACTTTGACTTAGATGAGCTAGCCGAAGCAATTGAGTTTGCACACGTACGTGGCGCAAGGGTTTATCTGACTTTCAATACTTTATTGGCTGACAGCGAGCTGAATGACGCTGCTTTGTACCTTGCTCAGGTATACAATCTAGGAGTAGATGCCATCATTATTCAGGATATGGGGCTGGCGTACTTGGCGCGGCGGTGCGTTCCCAAGCTGCCTCTGTTGGCTAGCACGCAGATGAGCGTACATAATGTGGGTGGGGCAAAGCTGCTGGCTGAGCTTGGTTTCTCTAGGGTAGTGCTGGCCCGAGAACTTGACCTGAAGGCCATTGAAAAGATTAAACGTGAAAGTGGCCTTGAGGTTGAGGTGTTTATTCACGGTGCTCTTTGTATCAGCTACTCGGGACAGTGCCTAATGAGCAGCCTAATCGGGGGACGCAGTGGCAATAGAGGACGTTGCGCCCAACCCTGTCGCTGGGAGTATACCCTAACAGATAACAAGGGCAAGGCTTATTGCGATCCGGAAAGGATTGGTCGTTACCTTCTCAGTGCCCGTGACCTGTCAACCATTCACGATCTACCAGCGCTGGTTGAAGCCGGGGTTGATTCTTTTAAGATCGAGGGGCGGGCTAAGCGGCCCGAGTATGTGGCCACAGTTGTGCGCATTTACCGTCGTGCACTTGATTTGTACCGGGAACACGGTAAAGAGAGATATGGTGTTAGTGCCAGCATGGAGCATGATCTGGCCCAGGTCTTTAATCGCGGTTTTACTCGTGGATATCTCTACGGGTGTCCAGGTAGGAACCTCATGGGCTATGAACGTTCTAGCAACCGGGGTGTGTTCTTAGGCCAGACAATAGGGAGCCATGGGCGCAGAGCAAAGGTTCATCTAAAAGCGTCCCTGGCCATTGGAGATGGTATTGAAGTCTCGCTCGAGCGGGGCAGGTGCATCGGTACTGAGGTAAGGCGCTTATATATTATGGGGCAGCCTGCGCGGGCTGCCGGGCCCGGACAGGTAGTGGAGATAGATCTGCCGGAAAGTGTTAAGCCAGGAGCCAGGGTATTTAAAACGTCCGATACCCGACTCCTGGCTCAGGCGCGGGCTGCTTATCAGGAAACCAACAGTGGTCAAATTGTGCCTGTAACCCTTGAAGCCACCCTGAAGGTTGGGGAACCGGTGGTAGTTGTTATACGTGACAGTGAAGGAAACGAAGGCTGTGCTGTAGGAACCGAGAGAGCCCAGATGGCCCGAAAACACCCTCTTACTCACGAAGTTGTGGCCGAACAATTGTTACGGCTAGGTAACACCCCCTACCGGGTGGAACAGCTGGACATAAGGCTTTCGTCGGACACCATGGTTCCATTTAGTGAACTGAATACCCTGAGACGCAAAGCCGTAGAGAGGCTGACTAAGGCTCGACTGGCTCCTTATGAGCGCAAGGAGATTAGTGTTCGGGTATGTGCTCCTAATAAGTTTCTAGTGGGGAGAGATCAGAACAAACCGCAAGGACTCCGCATTGCTGTTAGTGTAAACTCAGTGCTTAAGGCGCGAGCTGCCCTGGAAGCAGGGGCAGACGTCGTGTACCTGGGGGGCGAAACCTACTACGGTGCTAGACCAGTCTCACCTGCTGATCTCGTGCGGGTGGCGGAAATGGCACGTAAGGCTGGGCGAGAGGTGACCGCGTCTTCACCCAGAATTACCTCGGATGGCGAGCTTAGGCAAATTGAAGCCTTCTTTGCCGCTGCCATGGAACTGGGTCTACCGGTACAGGTGAGGAACTTGGGAACACTGAGGCTGGCGCAGGATCTGAAGGTTCCCACCCTGTATATTGACTATCCTCTATACAGCTTCAACACTCTGGCTCTGGTGCGTTGGGAGGAACTCGGTGCAAAGAGACTTACTCTCTCACCAGAGCTGAACCGTACAGGTATTGAAAGGTTGCTAACTGGTAGAGCGGAGCTGGAATATGTCGTCCAAGGACAGTTGGAGATGATGGTTTCTGGATACTGTCTTCCTGGAGCTGTGTTAGGCGGAGCCAGTAACCAGTCTGCCTGCACCCAGGTGTGCCGTGGCGGAGATGAGTTCTACCTGAGTGACAGGAAAGGTGTCCGGTTTCCCCTAGGTTGCGATCAGAGTTGTCGAATGCACATATTCAACGCCATGGATCTCTGCCTGCTGGCCGAGCTCACTAGCTTGCAGCGCGCAGGAATTGCATTGGTACGCATTGAAGCCCGGAACCGCTCGCTGGAGTATGTGCGACAGGTGGTCGAAGCTTACCGACGTGCAATAACGCAGCCGCTTTCGCGCGAAGCAGCAGAAGTAGAGATGGCTGCTTTGGCGTCATTGACACCGGCTGGTCTGACACGGGGTCACTTTTACCGGGGGGTGGTTTAGTGTCTGCTGCAGCGGAAAAGACCAGGCTAAAGCTGGAATGGAATAAGATTGTGGAGCAATTGGCAGCGCAGGCCGCCACTTCCTTGGGGGCTGAATTAGCGCGCCAGCTCATTCCTAGTGCTAATGCCAGAGAGGTAGAGGCTGGGCAGGCTGAGACGGCTGAAGCGCATGAGCTGTTTCTGCGGGGTATAAATCCTCCTTTGGGTGGTATTTCCAACATTGTCCCGGCAGTGGAACGCTGCGGCCGGGGCGGCATAGTAGGGACAACGGAACTCTTTGCCATCCTTCAAACCCTTGAGGGTGGACGAAGATTACGTACATTTTTGCAGACAAAGCTAGAGGACTTCCCTCTGTTTACGGCGATGGGAGAGGACCTACCTCTTTTTCTTGACCTTGAGCAAGAGTTGCGACGGTCGGTATTAAACAGTGAGGAGCTGACCGATGAAGCTAGCCCAACGCTCTTCCGGCTGCGGCGAGAGCTAAAGCGACTGACGAGCGAGATTAGAAGTCGCATGGAAGAGATGGTGCGATCGTCCACAGTGCAAAAGTATCTGCAGGAACCTATTGTCACCCTACGGGGCGATCGTTATGTTCTGCCTGTTAAGCATGAATTTCGCAACCAGATTCCTGGTGTAATTCACGATCAATCAGCCAGCGGGGCCACGGTTTTTGTGGCGCCTATGGCAGTATTTCAAATGGGAAACCGACTCCGCGAGGTGGAGACCGCCGAACGCCACGAGGTGGAACGTATCCTGACACAACTTTCCGGTGCAGTGGGAGAACTCTCTGAGGGAATCTTGAACCTAGTTGGTAAATTAGCCCACATAGACTTTGTCTTAGCGAAAGGCAAGCTGGCTTTAGCCCAGGAAGCGGTGCGACCGCAGCTGAATGAAAAAGGGTACCTTGATATTCGTGGTGGTAAACACCCTTTGTTAGGACCGGACGCTGTTCCCATCAGTGTCCGGTTAGGAAAGAGTTTTGATACTCTGGTAATTACCGGTCCAAATACTGGTGGTAAGACGGTTACCTTAAAAACAGTCGGCTTGTTTGCCTTGATGCATCAAGCAGGGTTGCACATTCCCGCCCAGGAGGGGAGCGAACTTCCTGTCTATGATCGCATCTTTTGTGATGTGGGCGATGAGCAGAGTATTGAACAAAGCCTGAGCACGTTTTCTTCTCACATGAGCAACATTATCGATATTCTTAAGGAGTGCTCTAGCCGAAGCCTGGTGCTGTTGGACGAATTAGGAGCTGGAACAGATCCGGCAGAAGGTGCGGCCTTGGCCATGTCTATCCTACAGTACCTAGGAGAAGTGGGGGCCTCTACCATTGCTACCACTCACTACAGCGAACTGAAAGCGTTCGCCTACAGCCAAAGGCGCGTAGAGAATGCTTCGGTGGAATTTGACTCAGTTACATTAAGGCCTACCTATCGTCTTCTAATTGGCCTACCTGGACGCAGTAGTGCTTTCGAGATTGCAGCTCGCTTGGGGTTACCAGAGCCGCTAGTGAAGCGAGCCCGCTCGCTTCTTTCCCATGCTGAGGTTAAAGCCGATGATCTCATTCGCTCCCTGGAAGAGAAGCGACTCCATCTTGAGAGCTTAACCAGAGAAGCAGAAGCGGAACGTCGCGAGGCAGAACAACTTAGGCGTGATTGGGAGCGGAGGAGAGATGCTCTTGCCAAGCGCGAAGCTGACCTTATTCGCCGCGCTAAGGACGAGGCAGTGAGTACTCTAAACTATGCCCGTCGCGAGGCAGCCAGGATCATTAAGGAGCTGCGTGCTTCTTCGTCCAACCTTATCGAGAAAGACAGGATGCTCGCTGCAAACAAGGCGCGAGAGAGATTGAATGAAGTACAGGAAGAGGTTCGAGCTAAACTGGGACGAAATGATGAGGAAGAGCTTCTTCCACCGGAGACTGTGAGGCAGCCACTTAAAGAGGGACAAACAGTGTACATTCCCCACTTAAGGTTGAGCGGAGTGGTTCTCTCGCCACCAGATCAAGAAGGTACCGTTCGTGTACAGGTTGGCGTACTCAAGCTTGAGCTCAAGGATAACCAGGTTCGAGTTGGGAAGGAAGAAGAGAAGGTCAGAGAACGTTCGCTTGGCAATATCGCCAGCAGTAAAGCCAGCACAGTGAGCCCAGAACTGGACCTGCGTGGATCTACTGTAGAGGAGGCTGAGTACCAGGTAGAAAAGTTCTTGGATGATGCTTACTTGGGTGGTTTAGAGCGAGTAAGGATTATCCATGGTAAAGGTACAGGTGCCCTCCGGCAGGCAATACAATCCCTTCTCGCCAGGCATCCTCAGGTGGAGAGTTATGCCCTGGGAGGCTACCGCGAGGGTGGCAGTGGCGTGACTATTGCTGTGCTGAGAAAATAGGAATCCACCTGTCACTTTACGAGGGTGACAGGTGGATTTTGCCTTATCATCTCACAATGTCATATAACAACTAATCTACTTGTTGTAACAGGCCATCGGGTACATTGTTGAGGGTAACAGGAGGGACTGGGTTATCATCCTGTTGTTCGGTTTCATTGTCTGGTTCCGCTCCAGGTTCAGGGTGCGGAAAAACCGGTTGCTCAGGGAAAAGGGGTGTAATAGGGGGGGTTGTGTGCATGGTACACGGTGTAGTGGGTACTTCCAGATGGGCGTCGGCAGGTTTCTTACCATCTGCACGCTGAGCATAAGGTTCTTTACGCTGAATAAAAACCTTGGTGATGGGAGCAGGGCAGTACTCTGTGGCCAGCTCGCCCGTTTCTGAGCAGACCGTGGCCGTAACATGGACATCACAAGGTATAGCGGGTTCCGTGCCTTTGATAAAGTAGTCGGTTACCAAATCCTCGGGGGGGCACAGATTACCGGGTAAGAGGCCAGATTTCCTACAGACGGTGATAGGTACAAATCCAGAAGGACGGCTAAAATCCCGAACAGGAGTGCCTGTCAGGGCTTGCTTCATGAAAGCACCCCAAATACGGGCAGGGAGACCACTGCCGATTCCGTGACGGCTGAGGTAGGTGCGTTGTCCTTGCGGTTTGGCGTCAGAGCCGATCCATACCGCTGCAGAGAGATCCGGTGTGTAACCGACAAACCAAACATCGTTGTTCTCACTGGTGGTGCCGGTCTTCCCCGCTGCCGGACGTTTTACGCTAGCGGCACCAGAGCCTGTTCCACGCGTAATAACGCCTTTTAGCATGTCTGTCATTAGGTAGGCAACCTGCGGGGAAAGGACTTCCGTCTTCATACTCTGGTTCTCCCAGAGTACATTGCCGTTGGCATCCCTAACTAGGGTTACTGGATGGGGGTCGACCTTAAAGCCACCGTTGGCCAGCACGCTGTACGCCGCTGCCATTTCCAAAGGTGAAACACCTTCGGTCATTCCACCCAGGGCCAATGCAAGCTGCCGGTCATTTCTGCTTCCGCTTTTAACAAGAGTCGTAAGCCCCATGTCTTCGGCTGTGCTCACAACTTGGTCTACGCCCACCTTTTCCATGAGCCGTACCGCAACCACGTTGAGAGATTTTTCAATGGCGACCCTGAGCGTCGTTAGTCCTTGGAAGGTGTTGTTGTAGTTGTTCGGTGCCCAGGTCTTACCGCTACCGTCTTTATAGACTACCGGAGCGTCGTCCAAAACAGATGCAGGTGACCACCCTTCAAGCAAAGCGGTGGTATAAACAAAGGGCTTAAAGGCCGAACCAGGCTGGCGCAATGCTTGGGCGGCACGGTTAAACTTGGTTTCCTCGTAGTTGCGCCCACCTACCATTGCACGGACTGCCCCGGAGTTGGGGTCTACTGCCACAATAGCCCCCTGCGGTTGTATCAGTCCGTTGCTGTCTTCCTCACCTTTGGGCAGATTGGCAATGAGGGCATCTTCCGCTGCCTGCTGCATGGTGGGATCAATTGTGGTGTGTATTTCTAGTCCGCCCCTGTAAATGGCGTCGTACACGGCGCTTTCTGAACCCATTTTCGGCGCTAGCTCTTTCACCAGAGTGCTGATGACATAGTCTACAAAATAAGGAGCTGGGTGGACTCTGCTCTTGAGTTCTGCCAAGTGGATCTCTTCACGCTTGGCCTTGGCTGCTTCGCTTTCCGAGATGTAGCCTGCCCGGACCATATTGTCCAGCACTATTGCCTGGCGGGTGCGGGCCGCTTCCATGGAGACAAAGGGGGAGTACCGGCTGGGGTTTTTCGTGATGCCGGTGAGCATAGCGGATTCTGCCAGGTTTAAATCCCAAACATCCTTGCCAAAATAAAGCTTGCTTGCCGCTTGTACCCCGTAGGCCCCGTGGTTGAAGTAGATTTCGTTCAGATACATTTCCAGGATCTGATCTTTAGTAAAACGACGTTCTACCTGAAGGGCTAGGATTGCTTCCTGGATTTTGCGTTTCATCGTTTGTTCCTGGGTCAAGAAAGCATTTTTCACTAACTGTTGAGTTATGGTGCTGCCGCCTTCAAAGGACTGCTTGGTAAGTATACGGAAGGCCGCTCGAGCAATAGCCTTTAGGTCTACGCCGTAATGCTGCTCAAAGCGCACGTCTTCCGTCGCGATAAAGGCCTGCCGCAGGTGAGTGGGTATCTGATCTAACGTCACCGGCAGGCGGTTTTCTTCTGCGTGTAGACGTGTAAAGAGCTGCCCGTGGGCATCGAACACAGAAGATGTCATGCTGGTTTTTCTAAGTACCTCTGGATCAAAGCGTGGCATATCCTTAACGCAGCCAGCCAGAAACGCTATGGCCAAGCCAGCGAAGACAAGAAAGGCCAGGACAAAGAGTAAAAAGGGAATCGTGATGTTCCCCTTTGTGCCCTTAAGCATACATGTTCCTCCTTAAGTGTACATGCGGCCTCTTTAGCCGTCATGCTGCATTATATTGTTCGACGGCCCAGGACAATCTCCTTCCACTGGAGGGCCTGCCCCAGATATCTCCAGAATTGAAGTGTAACCGAGTACTGGCACGGTATTGCAGGCTCATACATGCCATGTTATAATAGGTTCAAGATGAAAGGTGAAGACGGGGAAAAGTAGCTGCAGGCAACTGTACAGAGAGCTGGCGGAAGTTGCGAGCCAGTCAGTCCTAGCTAGCAAAAATACACCCCTGAACTGCAGGCTGAACCAAGTAGGCTGGGCCGGTTTCCCTCCGTTAACGGGGAGCACGGAGTGAGCCGCAATTAGCGGCTAATTTGGGTGGTACCGCGTGAAGGAAGATAGATCTTCTCGTCCCTTGGGGATAAGAAGGTCTTTTTTGTTTAGCTATCTGAGCTAACCCACGCCGAAATGTGGGCCAACCAATAGTACAAGAAAAAGGAGAAATGAAGATGGAATTAGATGCGCAGCTCGAGGTGTTCTTACGAGGAACAGCGGAAGTAATTTCGCCGGAAGAGTTAAAGGAGAAGTTAATTCGGGCTGACAAAGAGGGACGCCCGTTGCGGATCAAACTTGGTGTTGACCCATCCGCCCCCGACATTCACCTGGGCCACACTGTTCCGCTACGGAAAATGCGCCAATTGCAGGAGATTGGCCACCAGATAGTATTCCTGGTTGGGGATTTTACCGGACGGATCGGTGATCCCACAGGGCGTTCAGATACACGCAAGCAGCTCAGTGCAGAGGAAATTGAAAGGAACGCCAAGAGTTACACAGATCAGGTCTTTAAGATCTTGGATCGCGAGAAAACCGTTGTGGAATACAATAGTAGTTGGTTAGCCCCCTTGACTTTTGCAGAGGTGGTGCAACTGGCTGCTAAGACAACTGTGGCCCGAATGTTAGAGCGCGACGACTTTGCCAGGCGTTTCGCAGAGAACAGACCTATTGGCGTGCACGAATTTTTCTACCCTTTAATGCAAGGCTATGACTCAGTGGCTCTACGAGCGGATGTGGAAATGGGTGGGACAGACCAGAAATTTAATCTCTTGATGGGAAGACAATTGCAGCGCGACTTTGGGCAAGAACCACAGATTTGCTTAATGCTTCCCATTCTCGAGGGTATTGATGGGACATTAAAGATGAGTAAGAGCTTAGGTAACCATATCGGTATCGACGAGCCACCTGCTGATATGTATGGTAAGACCATGGCTATTCCAGATGAGCTCATGATGAAGTACTTTGAGCTGGTGACTGACGTTCCTATGGCAGAGTTAAGAGCATTGGCCAGTGGTCTTAAGGAAGGTAAGGTGCACCCGCGAGATGCTAAGATGAGGTTGGCGCGCGAGATTGTCTCCCTCTATCATGGGACCAAAGCAGCTGAGGAGGCAGAGGACAATTTCAAGACTGTTTTTCAACAGGGAGATGTGCCGGAGGACATACCAGAGTTGACGCTGTCTCAAGAGTTGTTGGATGAGAACGGTGAGGTTTGGATCGTGCGTTTGCTTACGGCGTTAGATCTTTGCTCTTCCAGTAGCGAGGCTCGCCGTTTGATAACCCAGGGAGCGGTGAGCATAGACAACGTAAAGCAGTCAGATCCTGAGTGCAAGCTGAAACCGCGGCGAGGACTCTTGGTAAGGGTCGGAAAACGTCGCTTTGCCCGCTTGGGTTAGAACTTTCTTTGGCCTCGGTTACTAAGGGCACGAAGACACCTCCCCCTACATAAGATGAAGGGGGAGGTGAAAGCATGGGTAGGCGGCGAAGACAGGGGTCTGCCTTGAGTTTTATTATTGTTTTTGCCTTACTGGCTGTGACGGTCTTTGCGCTGGTAGAGCGAAACATTCGTCCTACACTCCTTGCGCTGGCTGAAGCAAGGGCAAAAATACTCGCAGTGCAAGCGATAAATGATGCCATCGCAGAGGAGACT
>JAAYHG010000347.1 GCA_012735455.1 Bacillota bacterium | reverse complement strand
GCCTCCCGTTTGGGGAGCCCTTGCGGTAGTAGGAGCCTTGTTAACCCTACGCCGCTGGCGCGGGACTGCTTTCCTGGTGCTTTTTGTGCTCTATTACAACGCCATAATCGTGGCCATTTACTACGCCTCGCGCTACCGCCTGGTGGTGGAGCCGTTTTGGCTGCTGCTGGTGGCAGGGGGTTTTGCTGAAGCGGTGCTCTGGCTCCGCAGTAGAAGAAGACTCTATTCGCAGCAGTGACCGGTTGAAACCTGTCCCAGTGCGTCTGCCGCCAGAATAGCGTCCACAACCAGCTCTGGGGTGACGGGGAAGGGCTCGTTGTGGATGGTCTCGTTCGGGGCGGTGGCAACCTGGGCTACCTTCATCAGATCTCCCCGGGTTGGGTTATCAAGGCCCAACTGGGCCAAAGAGGTGGGAAGACCGACCACCTGGCAGAACTCTATGACCTCGTAGATGAGCTCAGTTGGTTTCCCTTCCATCACTAACTGTACCAGGGTGGAGAAGGCCACCTTCTCACCGTGATAGTAATGGTGGGTTGGTTCTAATGCGGTAAAGCCATTGTGGATGGCATGGGCCGCGGCCAGGCCGCCGCTCTCAAAGCCGAGGCCGGACAGGAGGGTGCTGGCCTCTACCACTTTCTCCACGGCTGGGCTCACGGCGTGTTTTTCCACCGCCAGCTTGGCTGTGTAGCCGTGGTCGATTAAGGTGGTGTAACAAAGATCTGCCAGGGCCAGAGCGGAAAGAGTGGGGGTGCCGCCAGACAAGGCCTCTTTGTGGGAAGCATTCGAGGCCTCGGCCTCAAACTTAGTAGCCAGAGCATCGCCCATGCCGGCTACCAGGAACCGTGCCGGTGCCTGCGCTACCAGCTGTGTGTCCATCAGCACCAAGTCAGGATTTTGCGGCAGCACGAGGTACTCCTCAAAGGTGCCGTCTGGAGTGTAAATCACCGAAAGCGCGCTGCAGGGAGCATCGGTTGTGGCGATGGAGGGTAGTATTGCAACAGGTACATTTAAGTAAAAGGCTACCGCTTTGGCTGTGTCCAGGGCCTTGCCACCGCCGAAACCAATGATGACATTGGCCCCGGCTTCCTGAGCGGCTCTTTTTACCCGTTCGATTTCCGGTTTGCTGCACTCGCCACCGAACTGTTCCACTGTGATCCGGATCCCTCTGAGCCCCTGCTCGAGGGTTTGTCCGGCGGTGCGCCAGGCGGTTTTCGAAGTCAGCACCAGGGCCTTGTTTCCCAAAGGTGCGATGAAACGACCAGCTTCCTTTAAGGCACCGCTGCCCTGCACATACCTGCCAGGTGAGATTAGAGCCTTAATCATGCGAGCCTCTCCTTCCTTTGTGTTCATCAGCTGCCTAATTCCCTCTTCATTATTTCGTTGGTCCGGCTATGCTATGCATTACTATTTTGTTGACAAAGGTAGGTAGCGGTAGCTATAATTTAGTTATTACTGACCGACCGGTCGGTCGGAGGGACGACAGCTGGGAGGAGAAAAGATGTTGAGACTGAGAGGATACAAACTTGGGGTGCTTTGGCTTGGTTTGGTACTAATCGTTGCTGGTTGTCAGCCGGTGGAGCAATCTGATGAGGGGCCGAAACCGGTCGCGGTAGAGGTTTTACCAGTGGAACGGGGGGAGGTCCAAAGCACAACCACCTTGAGCG
>JAAYHG010000346.1 GCA_012735455.1 Bacillota bacterium | reverse complement strand
CCAAATCCACGCGAAGAGAATATAATGTAGCAAATCAAAAGGGGGGGTGAGACCGCACAGCAACCCCTTGCCAGAAAAAGATGATTCCTTTGGTACTTAGGCTGGTAAGCGGGATCGGCGCGGCCTCAGGGTTCCAGGCTCTCCTGGTGTAAGGGGAGGTGAGGAGGTGAGACGTAGAACGCGGTTTTGGCGCCGTGTTGCAGGGGGAGTCCTGACGGGTGGAGGGGCAATTGTCTTTGCTCTGGCTATCCCTAGTTGGGCCTGGACCATGCTTCTTGGTCTTACCCTGGCCGTAGTGGGAGGGTACTTGTTTATCAGGTCTGGTTAAGGAGGGTGCTCTATGCGCATTCATGTCATTAAGGTGCCGAAGTTTCTCGGCAGCCTTATTAAAGGACTGCTTCACGTTTTCCATCGCGGCGAATAAAATGGCCAAGAGTCCTTTTAGGGGGTGAGGCAGGGGAAGGGAGAGAAGGATGGTGACGCAAAGGCTTCTGTGCAAAACCAACGGTTACCGCCTGGTAGACAACTCGTACCGGCGACTCATCCTGTATGAGGTTCTGCTGGCGGAGATTAACCAAATCTACCGTAAGATTGAAAACGATAACATTAAAGAGGTATATTACAAACTGGAGGTTACCGGCCAGTGAGGGTAACCTCTCTTACTTTTATTCTCTTTCGCTCTGGGACGGGTATTAAAAAAAGCGCGAAACGCGCTTTTTTTACAGTGCCCGCTGAACCTTACCAGATCGGAGGCAACGAGTACATACATTTGCCCGCTGAGGAGCACCATTAACCAGGATTCTTACCCGCTGAATGTTAGGCCGCCAGGCACGCTTAGTGCCAATATGCGAGTGGCTCACCTGCAGACCCATGTGCTTTTTCTTGCCACAGATGGCACAAACCTTAGCCACGTTTCCACCTCCAATAGCCCATGTCACAAGCTCCGTAAGTTGGACCCATAAAGGCATTCTAACATAGTATGGTAAAAGGCGCAAGATAGAAACCATTGAGGGTGGGTATGATTGCGCTTTCAACTTCGGATCATGTTCGCGCTTAAAGGAAGGAGACAGTAGGGGGCATGGGAAAGATGAAACTCTGGCAGAAGATATTAATTGGGTTCTGTTTGGGTGCTTTGGTTGGTCTTATAGCAGGGCCGCAGGCGGCAGCGTTCAAGCCCTTGGGTGATCTTTTTATCCGGCTTATAAAAATGCTTATTGTGCCACTGGTTTTTTCTTCACTGGTAATTGGTGCCTCTAGTATGGGGGACTTAAGGAAGCTAGGACGAGTGGGAGCCAAGACCCTGGCCTACTATCTGATCACTACGGCAGTTGCTGTCATCATAGGCCTTGTGCTCGCTGCTTTTTTTAACCCTGGAGCTGGGTTTTCTATACCTGCAAATTCATATGAGGCCAATTCCCACCCTGATTTGCTAGATAGCTTGATTAATGTTGTTCCCGCCAGTGTTTTGGCTGCCATGGTTTCCGGGAATATGCTGCAAATAATCACCTTTGCCCTTTTCATGGGGATAGCCATTACTTTGGCGGGGGAGCCTGCGAAGACGATACACTCCTTTTTCGATGGTTTGGCGGAAACAATGTACAAAATGACGACCGTGGTGATAGAGTTTGTGCCGGTGGGTGTTTTTGCTCTCATGGCTT
>JAAYHG010000345.1 GCA_012735455.1 Bacillota bacterium | reverse complement strand
GTGCAGTGGCGTCGAAACCTTTACGTGCTTTGGTTTGCTCTCTTTGTCGGGATGCTCGCAGCCACCTTGGTAGGACCATTCCTGCCACTCTACGTAGAGGAACTGGGTATCCAGGGGGAAGAGAGTATCGCAATGTGGTCGGCCATCATCTTTTCTGCTAATTTTCTTATGCAGGCCCTTTTCTCACCCTTCTGGGGATCCCTGGCCGATCGGCACGGCCGCAAACTCATGGCCCTGCGCTCCTTTCTTGCGGTGGGCATCTTCAACTACATCATGAGCTATACCACCACAGTGGGACAACTCCTCTTGGCGCGGACGTTTATGGGCTGCCTGAGTGGCTTTATCGCCGCTTCAGTAGCCATTGTGGCTACAGGTACTCCTGATAAACACCTGGGCTACGCCCTGGGCCTTTTGCAAACCGGCCAGGTGGCCGGTACCGTGGCCGGCCCCCTGGTGGGCGGGGTCCTAGGCGGTTTTATGTCCTTCCGCGGGCTCTTTCGCGTCTCAGCAGGAATGCTTGTGCTGTCATTCCTGCTGGTTCTTTTCTTAGTAAAAGAAAAATTTGTCCGCGCCCCCGAAAAATCCTCTGGCGGCTTTATTGCCGACATTAAATTGGTGAGCTCCAACCCCGGCCTCCTGCAGATGTTTGTGGTCATGCTCCTGGCCCAGTTTTCCATTCAAATTGTGGAACCTGTCCTCACTGTTTACGTCAAGTCTCTGGTTGGAAGCACCGAGCACCTGACCTTGATTGTAGGCATCATCTTTGCTGTGACCGGGCTAGCCAATGTAGCCGCGGCTCCCTTCCTAGGTCGGCGTGGCGACCAGTGCGGGCACAGCCGCATCCTTATTTTTACCCTTATCGGAGCCGGGCTGTTTTATATCCCTCAAGCCTTTGTACAAACACCTTGGCAACTTCTCAGTCTGCGCGCCCTGCTCGGCATTTTCTTGGGCGGCATGATTCCTTGTGCCAATGCCATTATCGGTAAACAGGTGCCCGATGATATGCGGGGGCGGGCCTTTGGCGTCACCTCCAGTGCACTGGCTCTAGGCAACTTAATTGGTCCACTGGCCGGGAGCCTGTTTACCACCCTCTTTGGCCTGCGCTCCATCTTCATTGCCACAGGGATCTTCCTCTTGGCCGATGCTGTGTGGGTAAAATACGGCTCCTTAAGCTCAGCACCAAAGATGAGACCTAAATCACAGGGCGCTTAGACCCTGCTTAAAGTAAAAGAGGCGGTCACGTCTACGGCGTGACCGCCTCTTTTTAACCTGGTTCTAGAATTCCGCAACGGGATTATCCTTATCAACCCAGAACTCCTGTGTTCTGGCCCCGCAGAAGCGTTCCAACAGGGTTGCCAACTCTGAGCGCGCAGCTCGAGCTGCCTGGTCGGTGACACCATAGAAGGCGTCAATAGGAAAGAAGAGATGCGTGCTAGTAGGCAGCACCTTGGCCTTCTCACCCTGGCGCCACACCCACTTGCGCGTCCGCACCTGGTTCCCTGTGGCGTACACCAGTTCACCTTCGTCCACCGCCTCAGGATCTGTGGCACCAAAGGGGATAAAAACGTCATCCCGCTTCGCCGGGCGAACCTCGATATCACCTGGAAGAATATCCAGGTCGTGCGCCCCCATGGGGAGAATATACTTCAATGAGAGAGCGTTAACCAGGTCCACTACCTTGTTTATCACCGGCAGCTCTGGCTTCTTGGCCGTGCGTTTGGCCAGAGCCTCGATGGAACTTGGGAATTTGTTGGGGTTAAGCCCCAGTTTTTGAAAAGCCTCACGCCAGACGAGTACATGAGGATGCTGGCGCGCATCGGTGCCGGCCAGTTCTGCGTTCAAGGCCTTGGCCTGCACCTGCAGCAAACCGGTTATCTCTTGGCTCTCGCCTTGGTTGTCTACGCCCTCAGCAACAACAACACCAAAGCAAACCGTGGGAAAAAGATCAAACACCTCTTGTGCTACAACAAATTTTGTCAAATTGCCGCCCTCCTTGTGTTCTGCTTCTACATTTTACCACAAGGGGGCAGTATTTCCAAACGTTACTCTGCCTTTTCCAGAGCCACAAGACCTTCGGCAACTCGCGCCTGTCTTGAGAAACGGCCAATTGCCTCAACTAATTTGAAACGAACCTCCACCGGTCGCTCCTGCACGTCCCTGGGCGCGGCCAAAACCGGGGTCACCGCCGGTCCGGTACTGGCATCTACAAAACAAAGAGGCGGGAAAAGAACACACCACCAGTTGGCGCCCTGTCCC
>JAAYHG010000344.1 GCA_012735455.1 Bacillota bacterium | reverse complement strand
GTCGTCGTGCGGCAGGGCCGTCTCGGTGCTCTCAGCAATGCGCGCCATGGTGGACACGGCCTCTACGGGATAACGCCCGACAGCCGTCTCCTCCGAAAGCATTACCGCATCTGACCCATCAAGAATAGCATTGGCTACGTCGCTGGCCTCGGCCCTGGTGGGCCTGGGGTTTGTCACCATGGACTCCAGCATCTGGGTGGCGGTAATTACAGGCTTCCCTAGCCGGTTCGCTTTCTTGATAATCATTTTCTGGATCAATGGCACCTCTTCGGGTGCAATCTCAACACCAAGATCACCCCTGGCTACCATTACTCCGTCCGCTACCTTAAGGATGGCATCGATGTTGTTGACACCCTGGCGGTTTTCGATCTTGGCGATAATAGGAATAGCGGCTCCTCGCTCTTCAAGAACCCGACGAATCTCTACTATGTCTTCAGCCCTGCGGATAAAGGAGGCTGCCACAAAATCTACACCGTTTTCTACCCCAAAGGCAAGATCGGCCACGTCTTGCTCAGACAAGGCCGGCAGGGACAGCTCTACACCGGGCAGGTTAACCCGCTTGCGATCCGAAAGCTCCCCGCTGTTCTTGACCCGGCAGTATACCTCAGCTTCGCTAACCTCAAGAACTTCAAGGACAATTGTGCCATCCGCCAGTAGAATAGTTAGGCCGGGACGCGTATCCTTGATCAGGTGCGGGTAAGAAACATGTACACGGGTGCGATCCCCTATAACAGGTCTGGTAGTCAATACAAAGGTGTCGCCTGCCTCCAGGCTAACGCGTCCGCTGCGAAAAGTTCCCAGACGGATCTCTGGTCCCCGGTTATCCAACATGATAGCCAGTGGGCGGCCTAATTCTTGAGCCACAGCGCGCAGGGTGTTTACTCGCCGCTTGTGCTCCGCGTGGCTACCGTGCGAAAAGTTAAGCCGTGCCACATCCATCCCGGCCAGCATGAGCTGGCGCACAATCTCCGGTTTCTCCGTGGCAGGGCCAATTGTGCATACAATCTTTGTCCGCCGCATACTTACCACCCTCCTAACAACTGACTCAGCAGGCAAGGCTGCTGCCAATCAGAGGATGGTCTGGCCACGCAGCCCCACCTATATGCAAAGGTTGCCTTGAAGGATCTCATTAGCTTCCTCGGCTTCCGAAGAAGGTACCAGGATCTCATGGCTCCCGGAGTTGCCTAAGTGCGGCACCCCAACCGCCCGCAACATCACTAAGATTCCTTCCTGATTCAGAATGCCTTTCAGCATCTCGGCCTCAGTCCGGTTACGGGCGACATAGATAACGGTCCACATCTTAAGCTAAGGCCTCCTTACCTTGATGCGGGTTCTTGTTTCATTCGCTTCATCGGTGTTCAAATCCTGTTAGACCGCCAAATTCTTAACCTTCACAGCCACATTTTCCTCTCCCAGCAGTGCCTTGAGGCGCTCTATTAACCCTTCCTGCAAAGAAACCGACAACTGCGGCCCTAGCCTTACCAACCGCCGCTCTGCAGGATAAAAAAGAAATACAGGGCTTAGGCCAGGGAAAACCTTGAGTTCGTCTTCTATTCTACACAAATCCATCGCATCTTCTGTAAGTCTCAGGTACAACTCGCGCGTTCCATCAAGAGGTAAAGCCTCATCCGCCAGAATCTTGGGGGCCTCCTCTTCACGCTTTGAGACACGCCCCCGCACCACAATTAGGGCATCTGGTTGTAGGATAGACTTACTTTGGGCATAGGTACGAGGAAACACTACCACCTCCAAGGAACCCGTCAGGTCTTCTAAAGTCACAAAAGCCATAGTTTCACCTTTATTGGTGCGTATCCGTTTAAGCCCGGTGACAAGCCCGCCCATCACCACTCTGGCAGCATCCTCCAACTCTGTCAACTCGTTACTCTGCACCGTGCTCACCTGCCGTAAGAGCTCCACCTTATCCGCCAAGGGATGACCTGTAAGGTAGAAACCTAAAGCCTCTTTCTCCCACGCTAGGAGCTCTGCCTTCTGCACCTCAAGAAGCTCCGGTAACGGCGCCTCACGGGCATTGTCAGGCATCAGATCCAACAGGGTTCCTTGCCCGCTGGCCCGTTGGGATTGGTAGGCCTGGGCCTCTCTTACCACGGCATCCATCACTGCCAGGTGTTGGGCTCGGTTTCCTGGCAATGAACTCAGAGCACCAGCCTTGATCAGGCTCTCCAAGGTACGCTTATTAATACTCCTGAGATCAACCCGGCGACAAAAGTCCTGCAAGGAGCGAAAAGGCCCTCCCTCTTCGCGCGCCGCCACAATTGCCGCCATCGCGCTCCGTCCTGCATTCTTAACCGCCGCCAAACCAAAGCGGATTCGTCCGTTTTCAACGCTGAAATTTATCTGGCTACGATTGACGTCAGGAGGCAGGACAGTTAACCCTTGTCGCCTGCAGTCTTCCGCATAGAGGGCCACCTTGTCACTATCATCCATGATGCTGGTTAAAAGAGCTGCCATGTACTCAGCCGGGTAGTGTGCTTTAAGATACGCTGTTTGGTAAGCTAACAGCCCATAAGCTGCGGAGTGCGACTTATTAAAACCATAACCGGCAAAGTACTCCATCAGTTCAAACACACGCTCCGCTACGTCCCGGGGCACCCCCTGGGCCCCGGTCCCCGCCAGAAAGCGCTCCCGCTGAGCAGCTATGACTTCCGGCTTTTTCTTGCCCATAGCCCGGCGCAAGAGATCAGCTTGGCCCAGTGTAAATCCCGCTAAACGGCTGGCTATCTGCATAACCTGTTCCTGGTAGAGAATAACGCCATAAGTCTCATTCAGGATGGGCTCCAGCAAAGGGTGCAAATACTCAACCGGTTTTGCTCCATGTTTCCGGGCGATAAAATCTTCCACCATGCCACTACCCAACGGTCCGGGACGGTAAAGAGCCACTAGCGCAGTCAGATCGCTTAGTTCCGAAGGTTTAAGCTCCTTGATGAGTGCACGCATACCTGGGCTTTCCAACTGGAAGACACCACTGGTAGCACCCGATGACAACAGTTCGTAGGTGGCGGCATCATCCAAGGGAAGGCGAGAGAGGTCCACCTTTTCACCCCGGTTTTCCTGCACCAGCCGGACCGTTTCGCCTAGAACGGTAAGAGTGCGCAAACCAAGGAAATCCATCTTCAAGAGCCCGATCTCCTCGATGGTTTCCCACGGGTACTGGGTGGTAACGCCACCCTCGGCAATTTTCTGCAGAGGAACATACTCCATGAGGGGGCGGGGAGAGATCACCACCCCAGCGGCATGGGTGGAGGCGTGGCGCGGCAGTCCCTCCATGCTACGCGCCGTATCAATCAGCTGCCGCACCCACTCCTCGCGCTGGTACAGGTCGGCAAGTTCTTGGCTAGACTGAAGGGCATGTTCCAAAGAAATTCCCAGTTCCGTTGGTACTAGTTTGGCTATGCGGTCTACATCACCATAGGGCAGATCATAAGCGCGGCCAGCATCGCGGATGGCTGCCCGGGCTGCCATGGTACCAAAAGTGATTATTTGTGCCACATGATCTGCCCCATAGGTCTGAGTGACGTACTCAATCACTTCGTCGCGCCTGTCATCGGCAAAATCAATATCGATATCCGGCATACTCACCCGTTCTGGGTTAAGGAAGCGCTCAAAGAGTAACCCACTCGCCAGCGGATCAATATCTGTTATGCCCAGAGTATAAGCCACCAAGCTCCCGGCGGCAGAGCCACGCCCAGGGCCAACCAAAATACCTTTCTCGTGGGCAAAGCGGACCAAATCCCACACAATAAGGAAGTAACTGGTGTAACCCATCCGCTGGATAACGCTTAACTCATAATCCAGACGTTCGCGCTCATGTTTCCCTGGTACCGTGTAGCGACGTTCGAGCCCTTCCAGGCACAGTCTTCGCAGATACCCTTCTGGGGTTTCCCCTGGGGGTAAGGGGAACTCAGGCAAGTGAAGCCCTCCTAAAGGGATCTCGAGCTCACACTGATCGGCTATCTGCAGGGTGCTTTTTAGCGCCTGGGGCACCTCCCTAAAGAGGTGCCGCATCTCCTGGGGTGATTTAAGGTAAAACTCCTGGGTTGGAAAGCGTAGACGGTTTGGGTCTTGTACACTCTTTCCCGTCTGCAAACACAGCAGAATGTCGTGGGCAGTGGCGTCCTGCTGCCGCACGTAGTGTACGTCATTCGTTGCCACCACTGGTAGATCCAAAGCCTGTCCTAAACGCACCAAGGCCGCATTGAGCTCGGGTTGGCTCGGCAGGTTTTGGTCCTGCAGCTCCAAGTAAAAATTGTCGCGCCCAAAAATGTCCCGGTAGAAGCCGGCTACCCGTCTTGCACCTTCTTCATCCCCCTCTAATAGCCTCGCCGGTACCTCTCCGGCCAGACAGCTGGAGAGGGCAATCAGTCCAGCGCTGAACTGGCTGAGGAGTTCCTTATCTACTCGCGGTTTATAATAAAACCCTTCCAGGTAAGCCCTACTTACCAAGTTTAGCAAGTTGCGGTAGCCTTCCTGATTAGTTGCCAGGAGCACTAAGTGGGCCAATTCATCGTCCACTCGTGGCGTGCGGTCTTGGCGCGAACGAGGGGCTACATATACCTCACAGCCAATGATCGGCTTTATCCCGGCATCACGAGCGGCCTTGTAAAACTCGATACTGCCATACATTACGCCGTGGTCCGTTAAAGCCAGGGCTGGCATGTCGTAATCCTTCGCTGTTGCCACCAGGTCAGTTATACGGCTGCAACCATCAAGTAGGCTAAATGCACTGTGTACGTGCAGGTGTACAAAATCGGCACTCATGTCCATTCCTCCCGAAGTCTCTAGAGAGTATTTCCACAAGCGCCGCATCTTTCCTGCTCTGCCCAACCATTTTCGCCTCTTAGCCAAAGCACTATGGGTCAGGAGACAGG
>JAAYHG010000343.1 GCA_012735455.1 Bacillota bacterium | reverse complement strand
GCTGGCGTACCAAAATACTACCAGCAGTAACATACTGACCGCCAAAACGTTTTACACCTAGCCGCTGGGCATGACTATCCCGGCCGTTACGCGAGCTACCCATTCCTTTCTTTCGAGCAAAGAGCTGTAGGTCAAAGCTTCTCATCCTAGCACCTCCTCAATCCTGATACTGTCCGGATACATGCGCGCCATAGCCTTAAGTCCAAGTACCATTGTAGCGAGAATAGCCTGAGCCTCTTCCTGCCAGTATTCGTTTTGCGATAGGCTACAGGCCAGATAGCCTTCCCGTACCGCCACTTCAGGGGTAAGGCCCAGATATTCCTCCAAACCCAGGACCGCCGCTTGAGTCAGGGCCGAAACCCCGGCACAGACAATATCCTGTCCATAAGGCGCACGACCAGCATGGCCGCTTACCACAAAGGCTCTTATCCTTTTTCCAGGTAGGGTTTCAATGCGAACCTTTACCATTTCTCAGGCCAGTATGCCTTCGATCTGCACCTTGGTATAAGGCTGACGATGGCCATAGCGCCGCCGGTAGTTGGATTTTGCCTTATACTTAAGACCGATAATCTTGGGGCCCTTGCCCTGCTCCAAAACCTTTGCAGTAACCTTGGCCTCCTGTACCACAGGGGTTCCTAGTTTAACCCCATCTTCCTTGCCAACCAGAAGCACCCGGTCGAACTCCACCACTGTGTCCGGGTCCTGGGCAAGCTTCTCCACAAAGATCACGTCGCCTTCCTGTACCCGGTACTGCTTACCACCGGTTTCAATTACTGCATACATTCTCCTACCTCCACACCCAGGCTCGCCAGAGAAGGCAGCATGCGCTTTTGGCCCGCTCTGTGCGGCAAACCGTTACGCCCTATTTTAGCACACCGCCTGCGCGAGCGTCAATGCCGAGCACGGCAAACGGTCTTATGCCACTCTCGAGCCTTGATCGCCCACTCAGGGTCTGTCAGTTGCGCCCGGCCGATACCAATAAGGTCCGCCTTACCCTCGGCAACAATGGAATTCGCCAGTTCGGGTTCTCTAATGCCACCCGTACAAACAACCGGAACGCTTACAACCTCTTTGATACCGCTAGCCAAGGGCAGGAAGAACGCCGGTGGCACTTTCTCATCTCTCTGATAGCCACACATACCACCGGAAATGTCCAGGATGTCAATGCCTGCCTCTACCAACCGCGGTGCCACCTCACGGGCCTCACTTATGGTAAAACCGCCAGGTAGCCCATCGTCGGCTCCCAAACGGTAAAGGAGAAGGTAATCCGGGCCCACCTCAGCGCGCACCGCCTGGATCACCCTAAGAGGCAGCCGCAGGCGCCCTTCGAGGCTCCCACCGTAATCGTCCTGGCGTCGGTTAGTTAGGGGAGACAGAAATTGGTTCAAAAGGTAGCCGTGGGCACCGTGAATCTCCACCCCGTCACATCCAGCTGCCTTTACCCGGCGTGCCGCCTGGACGTAAGCATCAACCACCCGCTCTATATCCGCTAGGGTCATCTCCCGCGGTATAGTCCGACCTCTAGGGTTCTCCACAGAGGAAGGTCCTTGAGGCTCGCTTCCACCAAGAACCTCGGCCGTGGTGTTGCTCCCAGCATGGTTGAGCTGTGGCACCACCTTGGCCCCTACCCCCTGCAGTGCCTTTGCCAATTCAACCAGGGCGGGAATTACCTCATCTGTGTCGAGCCCCAATTGGTTGGCGCTGGCCTGTCCTTGGGGTTCAATAAAAGCGTGTTCCAGGATGATGAGCGCCACCCCTGCACGGGCACGGGCCAGATAGTGGTCCTTGTGCTTAGGCGTTATGCCACCTTCCGGCGTAGCCAAAGCTGAGGCCATAGGGGGCATAACAATTCGGTTCTTAAAGGTGATTCCTTTGACCGTCAAGGGTGAAAACAAGTCTGCCATAGAGGGTGACCTCCTTCTCTTTTACTTGTGCCCCAGATAGCGGTAATGCCATTTTTACCACCACCCTAGTCGTTCTGCGACGTGACCTCCTTCTCTTTTACTTGTGCCCCAGATAGCGGGCCTTGGCATAAGTGCGCAGCAATTTTGTGATCTCCACCTGAATAGTCTTGCCTACCAGGTGCGCCCCGTTTTCGATATCAACCACAAAACCCTCTACCCGAGTAATTCCATTCTTGGGATTGCTCAGGTGCGGTTCTTCCACCGTGACCGTCAGCACCTGGCCTACTCGAACCGGAAGTGCGGCCGCCAGCAACTCTTCCCGCGAACGAAAAGGCTTGACAGAAAATTCCGTGCTGTGCATGCTCTCAACCCCACGGATGTGAATCGGGATCTTTAGATCCTGTTCCAGGGCCTCAAGGCCCACCCCACCGGAACCAATGAGGATCGCAGCCACGCTGGGGTGTGCCTCCACCAAGAGCGCAGCCACCTCACCATGAGCCAAAAGACGCTTAATGTGACGGCGTACCTTAAGGCTAACCGTCTCCTCAGACGGTATCTTGCCCAACCCCTCGCAATAAGGGCAGGACTTGAGGAAAACATTGTCTAGAGCTTGACGCACTTTCTTTCTAGTCATTTCAACCAGACCTAGCTTGGTCAAACCCAACACGTTAACCTTGACCTTATCCCGTTTTAGATATTCCTGCAGGGTGCTGATAACCTGGGCCTGGTCAGCTGGATCGTCCATGTCGATAAAATCAATAATGATAATCCCGCCGATATTACGCAGGCGCAGTTGGCGCGCTATCTCCTGCGCTGCCTCCAGGTTCGCCGTGAGCACCGTCTTTGACAGAGAAGTACTGCCCACAAATTTACCAGTATTAACGTCAATGGCGGTCAGGGCCTCTGTTTGGTCAATGACTATGTACCCACCACATCTAAGCCACACCTTACGGCGAAAAGCGCGCTCCAGATCTGCCTCTAGACCGTAAACTTGGAGGATGTCTTCATCAGGATCGAAATAAACCACTCTACTCTTTAGCTCTGGGCTCATGATATCCAGCAGTTCTAAAGCCCGTTCATACACCTCTAGGCTATCCACCACAAAGCTGTCCACGTCCTGGGTAAAAAGGTCCCGCACTATGCGGTAGATTAGGTCCAAGTCACGGTAAACAACTGCGGGAGCACTGGTGTTTGAGATCCGTTTCTCCACTTGGCGCCATAGTTTCAGCAGAAACTCTACATCCTGAACCAAATCTTCCTCTGCCATGCCTTCGGCCACTGTGCGCACAATCAGCCCCATCCCCGGCGGTTTAAGATGGCGCGCCACAGTTCTTAAGCGCTCACGTTCCTTCTCGTTTTCAATCCGGCGCGACACCCCCACATAATCCACATCAGGCATCAGGACCAGGTTGCGCCCCGGCAATGTAAGGTGCGTGGTAATCCTAGCCCCTTTGGTGCCGATGGGCTCCTTGCTGACCTGCACGACCACCTCCTGCCCTTCGCGCAGCACGTCTGATATGCCCTGTCCAATCGCTGGAGCAGGATCTTCCTCCTCACCCCCGTTCGGGTGTCGCGGCACCGCGTCAGCCACATAAAGGAAGGCATTGCGTTCCAATCCGATATTCACAAAGGCAGCTTGCATGCCAGGAAGAACATTCTCCACCCGGCCCTTATATATGTTGCCCACGAGACGCTGCACGGCGCCTTGTTCCACGTACAGCTCCATGAGTACATCATCTTCCAACACCGCAACCCAGGTCTCTTCTGCCGCTGTGTGGACCACTATCTTCTTTTTCACCTGTTCCCCTCCACTTCCCCGCGCACCTTAAACTCAACCAGCGGCGAGAGTAGGTTACCCCGGCTTTCAATGTAAAGCCCTGTACGATGTATCGTTTCGATAAATCCATGCCAGTTGTTGGCGTTCCAGAAAGCCTGAAGCACCTCTTCCGGGCGAACGTTGCCGGTACTCCCAGCCCTCAGCAACAGGTCCCAGGTACCGCCCGCATCCCTGGCCCGCAGCCTGGCCTGAAGTATAAGGGGCCGGATGTCCAGGTCCCGGCGCTTACTCTTAGTCTCTTTGACAATAATGATGCTCCCCTGCTCCAAGAATTCTTCCCAGGCCGTTTGTATCTCTTTCTCCTGCCGCCCAGTCAACTGTGCCTCCACCTGGTAACTGGCCGCGTTTATCTGGGCCATAAGGGAGGGAGCATTCTTACTTACCTCGCGGGCGGCTAATACCTTTATCCCTGCTGGCAGCTGCGCTTCCAGGCGGGTCTTGAACTCTGCCACCGGGAGAAGTTCCCTGAGCTCGAAGTCCGCGAACTCAGCCTCACTGGTACCGCCCAGGGCCAAGGCCGACCCAAAGGCTATCTTGGGGCGCGGCGTAAAACCCTCCGAATAAGCTACGGGCAAAGCAGCCCGTCGCACCGCTTTTTCCACGGCTCCGGCAAAGTCCAGGTGGGAAATAAAGCGCGCCACACGTTCTTTGGCCAGTCTTACCCTGATCTTCACTTTGTTTCACCTCGCCGCCTGATTGGTATATCCAGCGCAGGGCAGACTCCACACCCACTGCAGCGCTCCTGGCTGCAGTCAGGGGTACTAGCTCCACTCAAGGCGCGCATTCGCTCAGAGAGGAGAAAGTCTTTTGTCACACCTGGATCTAGATGATCCCAGGGCAGTATTTCGTCTTCGGGAATGGTGCGATTGGCATAAAAGGCTGGATCTACGCCAATATCTTGGAAAGCCTGCTGCCACAAATCAAAACGGAAGTGCTCGCTCCAACCATCTAAGCGGCAGCCTAAACGCCAAGCTCGTTCAATAACAGGAGCAATCCGGCGGTCGCCCTTAGACATAACTGCCTCCAACAAGCTTTGCTCAGTACCATGCCAGCGGTGTTCCAAGCGTTTACCCTTAAGCTGTCCATGTACCAAGAGCTGACGCCGTTTAAGCTCTTCAGAGTCAACCTGCCCCTCCCACTGAAAGGGTGTATGAGGCTTAGGCACAAAGTTCGAGGTGGAGACTGTCACGCGTGTAATGCTGCCGCGGTTAGGCTTGATGTTCGCTACCCTCCTGGCCAGCTCAGCAATACCTAACAGATCATCATCTGTTTCTGTGGGCAGACCCACCATAAAGTACAGTTTGAACGACCTCCAGCCTGCCTCAACGGCTTGGATTACCGCCCGCAGCAGGTCTTCTTCTGTGACATTTTTGTTTATAACATCACGCAAGCGCTGGCTGCCTGCCTCTGGAGCAAAGGTAATGCTGGAGCGCCGTACCTCGTGAATCTTCTTGGCCTGTTCCACAGCAAAACTATCCGCCCTGAGGGAAGGCAAGGAAACACGTACCCCTTCTGTTCCATGCTCCTTAATCAAGGCGTCAATAAGCTCTTCAATTCGTGAATAGTCCAGGCTGGAGAGGGAGGTGAGAGATATCTCACCATACCCCGTATTCTCCAGGAGGCGCCGCGCCTGTTCAACCAACGTGGCCGTATCTTTTTCTCGCACTGGGCGGTAGATCATGCCCGCCTGGCAGAAGCGGCAACCGCGGGCGCAACCGCGGAAAAGCTCCAACATCGCGCGGTCGTGTACAACGTCTAAGAAGGGCACCACGGGGCGTTGCGGAAAGGTTGCCTGGTTCAGGTCCTTGAGCACACGCTTTTGCACCCGAGCCGGTATCCCTGTGCGGTCCGGGCGCACTGCCGCCACGGCACCGGTGTCCAGGTATTCCACGGTGTAGAACTGCGGTACATAAACACCAGGAATAGCAGCAGCCGCCTGGAGCAGTTCCTGGCGGCTCCCCCCCCGCTCCTTAAAGTCCCGGACGAGATCTAGAATTTCGCCTAGCACTTCTTCCCCTTCCCCCAGCACCACCAAATCTAGGAAGGGAGCGATAGGCTCGGGATTAAAAGCGCAAGGACCACCTGCCACCACCAACGGATCTGTCTCAGCACGCTCCTTGGCCCAAAGTGGAATCCCAGCCAGATCCAGCATGTTGAGGATGTTGGTATAGGTCATCTCGTACTGCAGGGTAAAACCGATAAGATCGAACTCCTTAAGGGAGGTTCTTGTCTCCAGACTGTAGAGGGGCAACCCATTCGCTCGCAGTTCCTTTTCCATGTCAACCCAGGGTGCAAACACCCGCTCCATAAGCGCGTCGGGTCGGGTATTAACCACCTGGTAAAGTATCTTGGAGCCCAAGTGGGACATCCCCACCTCGTAAATATCCGGAAAGGCCAAGACCATCTTCACCGGAATTTCGGCATGGTTTTTTCGGACCTCATTCCACTCACCGCCGGTGTAGCGAGCCGGTTTTTCCACCCGTGGCAGAATGCGTTCTAAGCTCTTGCTAAGCTCATTCAAATCCTCCATCTCCTTGTTGGGGCCTACGAGACCATTCAGCACTTATATCACTTAGTATTACAAAGAACTCTAGTCTCAAACACATAGGTGCCTAAGAAGTCCTCATTTGTTGTCCGGTAGATTTCTTCATTTGACTGGTAAAATCCTCCCTTTTCAGCACCTTCTGGAGAGTGCCTCCTGAAACGTAGAATTCGGCCCCAGACTGAAAAGCGCTGCACTAAACTCGCCCTCACCTAAGGTGCCAAGGAGTCGCCCCTCCCTGTCCAGCACCCAGATCAGATGGTACCTTCCCGTCGTGAGCTCCTTCACCACTTCCTTAAGATAGCTATTCGCTGCCACCACCAGTACTTGTCCTGGAAGCACCTGACCTTTTTTTATCCCAGCCTGCTTGTGAACCAGGTAGCGTATAAGCACCAAAGAAGAAGAACGACGCTCTGATTCGGCGGCGCTCCAGATAAATACCCCTGCCAAAGCTGCACTAAGTGCAAATACATGGTGCTGACAGAGTAACAGCGCCAGCAAAACAATCAGTACTCCCAAAGCCTGCCCCAACCGCGTGGCAATCTCCGTAGCCTGTCGCCACGGTAGCCGCTGGCTGAGAGCGGAGCGCAGCAACCGTCCGCCGTCCAAGGGCAAGGCCGGCAAGAGATTGAAAAGAGCCAGGGTAGTATTGGCACGAAAAAAAAGCCCGGCTAAAGAAACATCCCAGATCCCATAGCCGGACAGAAGCCAGGCCGCAGCCGCCAAAATCATGTTTTCAGCCGGCCCAGCCAAGGCCACGGCCGCCTCTACCTGAGGATCTAGGCTCGTCAAATCCAGATCTTCAATACGGGCCACACCACCAAAGGGTAGGATCTCCATCTCTTGGACCCTTAGACCGTAGGCCCGCGCAGCCACCACATGGGCCGTCTCATGCAGTAGCGCGGCCCCGAAAAAAGTGAGTGCCTCAGGTAAGAAGCCGAGTAACGCATACGCCACCAGAGCCAGCAGAAAAAAATCATTGAGGATTATCCTGACGCCGAGAACCTGTCCGGCCCTCAAGCTGTACCCTCCTTCGACCTGTTAGGGCGCTGCTCCACTTGAGGACCAGGCATGGCCTCGTCGGTTGGGTAGGGCGAGACTTCGTCCTGCGAAGGTGTCAATGTCGGCACAACGGGCTCCTCCATTACCCCGAGTTTTACCGCCGGGTCGACATTTACGCCCCGTTCCTTCATCTCCAGGTGCAGGTGCGGACCAGTGGTAAGTCCGCTGGTCCCTACCGTAGCAATGACCTCACCGGTACGTACCACCTGCTTCTCCTCGACCCACACCTCCCCCAGGTGCCCATAAAGACTCACCAGGCCATTGCCGTGGTTTACCTCCACTACACGTCCCAACAGTTCCTCTTCGCCCACCCGCGCAATGTAACCACCGTAGATACACTTGACCGGGGTGCCGCTAGGAGCCTCAATATCAATCCCCTGGTGAAAACGTTTGTCGCCGTAAATCGGGTGAATCCGCCAACCGTAGCGAGATATAACCCGCCCCTCCACAGGAAAAACATAACCTGTCAGCGAGGATGTTGGCACTGCCTCGATATCTTCTTCGTTTCCCTTAAGAGCCGGCAAAACCGGCAGCCGCCAGTGCTCCTGGCTGTACTGGCGTAACCTCTCCCAATTGACCTCCGGCTGATACTCTGTTACCGACCAGTGGATACTGCGCACAACTTTATCCGTCACCGGCAAACCTAACTGCAGCAGCCCCCAAACAGTAAAGTAAAGCGTTGCTGCCACTACCAGTTGCCGGAGGAATATGGACTCGCCCAACTGAGTCCGCAGTCGCCGCCGCCAGCTGTACCAGCGATAACCTAGTCCCACGGCCTTCCCCTCCCCCGGGAACCTTTGTCCCTAATATGTATTAGCTTGGGCACCAAAATATGAAAGACCGTCCAAAAACTTCACCCAATTAGGTGTGGTTAAGGACGGTCATCAAGAAAGACGCAGGCAACTTCAAGGGCAGCTTTTGTCCCCCTTCCCCTCCTCGGCTCCCCTAAGCAGGCAAGGATGGGCCAGTTGCTTCTTTATCTACACACTAAGTGAACACCTGGATGATAGTGGCGACTACGGTCTCCAATAAGTAAACAAGAGGTAAGCCGAGAGAAAAATCAGGATCGTTCCGCTCAGCGGGACCAACACATCGAACAGGCGCCGGTGGCGCGGCAGTCCTTTCCGGCCCAGGGAAAACAGATTGTTGAGCCCGATTAGAAACCAGATAAGGCCATAAGTATCGCGCCAGCCGTGAGCCCAGTTCCACGTAGCCGCACCCATTAGAATCACGCTAATGGGCAGGAGTATATACTTTTCCACAATACCGAGGCCCCGTGGCGCTTCCATCCCCCGGCTCCTTTCTTATGCTGCTCTTCCGTAATCCCTAATCATTACTTATCTGCCCGAAGCTTACCCGCCACAGCAAAGTTCTCCGGCGCCATGTCCCGCATAATGATGCGTACCGCCTCGGCAGGGACGCCCAGGCTATCCACAATAGCCTCTGTTACCTTGGCCGCCATTTCCCGTTTCTGCTCCACCGTACGACCCTCAAAGAGCTCAATCTGTACAATTGGCATGTGCTACCCTCCCACTGTTTTTTCACCGGATCCTACCGGCTAGTTTTTCATATTCTGCACCAGTTGCTGCAATTCCTGTCCGAGGGAACCACGCTCACTTCAGTATGTAGATCTGGGCCTTATAGCCGGGAATCCCTCTACTTCCAAGCGGTAAATGGCTTCCGGCCCCAGGTCTGGATAGGCTACCACCTCTGCGCGTTTGATGCAGCTGGCCAAGAGAACCCCTAGGCCACCGAAGGTAACCAGGTAAAGTGCCCGGTACTTAGCAAGGGCCGCCTGTACCTCAGGGCTGCGGCGGCCCTTGC
>JAAYHG010000342.1 GCA_012735455.1 Bacillota bacterium | reverse complement strand
CTCAGAGCAGCTTTGCGGATAAAAGGAGCTAGATAGGTATCAAAACTGGCCAAAGCCTGCGCTCCTGCTGCCTCACCTTGCAGGGTATAAAAGAAGTTAGCAATTTGCCCCAAGGCCGTACGGAAATGCTTCGCCGGAGCACTCTCCACCTTTTGCGACGCACCCCGAAAACCCTGCTCCAGAATATCCGCCAGGTCCCAACCGCAGCAATAAGGAGCCAGAAGACCCAGGTCGTGTATGTGTAGATATCCCTCTATGTGGGCTTCGCGGATCTCAGGCGGGTAGACTTTCTCCAACCAGTAGCGCGAAGAAACCGCCCCAATGATGTGGTTGTTCAGCCCCTGTAGGGAGTAGTCCATGTTGCTGTTCTCGTTAATGCGCCAGCTCCCGCCCTCGAGATAACGACATACCGTCTTGTCTACGTCCAGCAGTATACGTTCAAAGCTACGCAATTGGGCATGTTGCTCACGGTAAAGTATGTAAGCCTTGGCGGTACGAGCGTGGCCGTTTTCAATCAGGACCTTCTCTACCAAGTCTTGAATCTCCTCAACAGTAGGCACCGGGTTCATGCTCAAAGTGGCCACAAGGAGGTTTTCTACCTCCATTGCTAGGTTTTCTGCCCGCTCCCGATCACAGCCACCCACTGACTGAGCCGCTTTGAAGATAGCCGTTGCAATCTTGCTGCGGTCGTAAGGCACTAGACGTCCATCTCGTTTTCTAATTGTCTCCAGCATGTTTCCCCGTCCCCTCCTCATCCTCTCACCGTGGAGCATTCCCTCCCAGTGTTTTGGCGTTTCTTTTACCCTTGTCGACACCTTCGGGCATCATACTACATATAGTATCGAATAAAGTATAGACCTACTAGATGATGTTGTCTAACAGCAAAAAAGCCCCCTTCGGGCTTCAAGTCCTTCACTCTCTATACATCCTCCGCATTCACGCTCGTCCACATTATAGCTCTAATGTTAAATTTAACCAAGATCTCAAGGCAGGTTAACCTTGTCCGACGTCCACCCCACAAGGAGTGCCTTGGCTTTAGCGAAGCTGACTGAGGGCAGGATTTCTTCCTGTCGGCACCGAATTTACTTCTAGTCACCAGGCCAACACAAGACTTGCCGGAGGTATTCCTTGATGTTCGGACTAGCACCCGTCAAGGCTCCGCCTTCCAAAGCAATACTCTCCATACTCATTGTTGTCCTTTTCCTCTTTCCCTTGGTCCTTCAAGCTGCTCCCGTCGACCAGCCTTCCCTTCCCACCGCAGCCGAACAAGAACAACTCCAAGAACAACTCATGGCTGAAATCCTTAGTCTTGACACGCACTTAGCCGCCCTCAAGCGAGAGGAGGCCCGGGCACGGCAACGCTTAGAGGAACTCCAGCAGGAGCTCAACCTTAACCAACAAGAAAAGGAAAATCTAATCCGGGCTGTACAGGCAGCGCAAGCAAACGTGACCCTTTGGCTGCGTTTCCTGGCTGAAGATGGTGCTCTTACCTATTTAGACGTCCTGCTGGGCGCTGTTGATCTCACCGATTTCCTGCAGCGCCTGGACCTTGTTGCTGTGCTCATCGAAAGCAACATCAACCGGCTGGAGCAAAGGAAAGAGCTACTGGCTACTGTATCCGCCCAGGAGCAGATGCTGACTGTACAACAAAACGAGATCAGCACTATATACAAGGCTATTGCCGAGAGTGTGGCCGCTGCCGAGAAACTACGCCAAAGCAGGGCTCGGGCCCTGGCTGAAGCAGAGCGCACACTAGCCGACTTTGACTCTGTCGCTGCCTTGAGCCAGGCCTGGGAGGCCATTCTGCCGGACTTAGACCACCTTATTGGCCAACTACCTAATCTGCCTTGGGAAAGCCTGCAGCCGGATAGTTTAGAAGTCAACTACTTTCTCAGAACTGCATTCCTAACATATAACCAACCTAGCCTCGCCGCCCTTCTAAATACAGGATTGCCCGCGAACCAACAGTCAGAAATCCAGTTTTCTGCTGGCAAGCTTGTTCTAAACCGGCCCTCTGT
>JAAYHG010000341.1 GCA_012735455.1 Bacillota bacterium | reverse complement strand
TTCTTAATACTTGCTCTTAAAAAAAATTAACATCTAGCAGTCCTTAGCTTTTACTTCGCTGCTGCAGAATTGAAGCTCGAACAGTAAGGAGACAAGGTACAGTCGTGACAAAGTGGATTCTTAGCGCGACAAACACTGCGGCCGTGTACGATCAACCTGTGGTGGGTATCAACCAGCAATTCACGAGGAATTATTTGCTCCAAATCCTGTTCAACCCTCTTAGGATTCGTCCCCTGTGAGAGACCGAGTCGCCGAGCGACGCGGAAGACATGAGTATCAACAGGCATTCCTGGAACGGCGAAGGCATTGGCTAATACAACTTTCGCTGTTTTTCTTCCAACCCCGGGCAGGGTAATTAGGTCCTCGAAACGTTCTGGTACCTCCCCGCCATATTCCTGCACCAATGTCCGCGAGGCTCCTACTAGGTAACGGGCTTTAACCCGATATAAGCCAACACTAGAGATGAGCGATTCAACCTCTTCGGGGTCAGCCTGCGCCAGATCATAGGGAGTAGGGTAGCGCTGAAATAGAGGGGGAGTTACTTTGTTAACCTGACTGTCTGTAGTCTGAGCCGAAAGGATAGTAGCAACTAGCAACTGAAAAGGAGACTGAAAATGTAGTTCCGTCCTGGCCTCGGGATAAATGCAGGCTAAGTTAGCCAAAATCCCACTTACTTTTTCCACCTTCAACCACCCCCACAGAAACGTGTTGATGAAACTTGACCGTAATGGATAGCTGCGAGTAAGTTTATAAATCGAGTACCTACAGCTACTAACCCTGCGACAGCTTAGGTCATTCTCTGCTGACTCGGTGGCAGTTTGCCAACATTGCCGTCGAAATTGAGAGTAATCCCGTTAGACCTGCCGGAAAAAACAATCAACTGATTCGCATGGCCAGCAGGTTTTTCCACTTTAAAAAACGAACTACTTGGTTATGTTTACCAGCGGTTCCTTTTTGTGGGAGGGAATAGTATGAGCAATAAAGAGGCGAGGGGATTACAAAACAAGATTTGCCTTGCTGAATTACCAAAACTCTTACGAGAGGCTCAACGACGTGTCGGTATTGATAACGTTGCAGCCGTTAGCGCTTTGATCTTGACTTCTCCCGACGATCGCAAGTGGTTGGCTAACCTTACCTCCAGGGATTGGATAGGATTTGCACCCGTATGCATTATTTTTTGCCTAGATTATTCTTTGCCAAGACATTCTTGTCCTGCAGGCTCTGCGCTATCCTTTGACACTCTAACAGCGTTTATCCGGGGAACAACTGCAGTTGCCGCCTGGGCCCAGGCGGTATCTGAAATAGTGAAAGAGACAGGCATGCGGATCAAGGCTATTCCTGATCTCTTAACCAACGCTGTTCAGGTAGCTGATAGACTTGAACTTCCTCGCCTCACGTTTCCTGTCATAGCCCTTGTTCTTGGACACGACGAGCTATCAACCGAGGATACTAACCTTGGACCTGTTCGCATTCATTTTGGGCGCTATCAACCACCATCGCCAGAAGAAACAACCAGCATACAGGATTGGTGGCGAACAAGCAGGGACAAATTGGTCAAGACTTACTGCCGTGCAGCAGGACGCGAGCTGATCACTGCCCTTGACAAAGCTGGGTTCGACCTTAACAACTCTGCCTTTACGAATCCCAGTGAGGAAGAACTATCAGGGAAAGCCGCTGCTCGACGCATGCGCCAGCTCTGCAGGAGCACTGCATATAAACGAGGGCTAATGAATCGTAACCACCTGCGTTTGCAACTGGCCCTCATAGCACAAGCGGCAGGTCAACCAGATCACGCACAAAGGCTGCTCTTGGAAGCATTGGCAGCAGAGCCTGATGCGCCGGATATCTTAGGGTGCCTGGCTTTGGTAGCTCAAATTAAAGGCCAATTGGAAAAAGCCACTGATTACATTGGACGTGCCATAGTCTCGCGCCCGGAGTGCGCCTGGTTACGTTATGTGCAGGGACACATTATCCTGCGGCAGGGACTTACGGAGCAAGCCAAAGCTAGTTTCAACCAGGCCCTCGAACAAGACGCATCACTGATTGAGGCTTGGTTAGATTTAGCGAAATTGGCAGAGGAACAAGGAAAGCCTGAAGAAGCACTGGCCATTTATAGACAAGCTAGAGAATCTGCCGGTCCGAGTGCAACACTACTAAATAATGAAGGGCTTTGCCTTGTATCGTTAGGGCGATATACTGAGGCCATAGAGTGTTATCAAGAAGCACTAAAACTAAAGGCTAACGATCCAGCAGTCCTGGCTAATCTCGCACTGGTCCTGGGTCAGGAAGGGGAGTACGAGGAAGCTGTGCTTCTGTACAACAAGGCCCTGCGCGCTCGTCCGCAGGATCCAAACCTACTAAATAACAAAGGCTATTGCTTAGGTAGATTAGGAAAATACGAAGAGGCCCTAAACTGCTACGAATTAGCTCTGCAAACCGACTCCCAGATAGACCTCCTACACAACAAGGCATCTTGTCTCACCCGCTTAGGGCGCTATCAAGAAGCCTTAAACTGTTATGACCAGGTGCTTAGCAGCACTCCTTCTGATCCTAGTACATTAAACAACCGTGGACTATGTCTCTTAGCTCTCGGCCGTTTTCGCGAAGCCCTACACTGCTTTGATGAAGCCCTCGCTCTTCAACCTGAAACGGCTGTGTTCTGGGGTAATAAAGGCGCGTGTCTCTTTCAGCAAGGTATGTATCAAGAAGCGCTGGCAGCTTACGAGCGGGCCCTTACCTTAGCCCCAGAAGAACTACCTTATTACAGCGGCAAAGGGATGTGTCTTGACTATTTAGGGTACGCGGAAGAGGCAGTAGCATGCTACAACCGCGCTTTAAAACTGGCGTAAGAAACAAAGAAAAAAGAGCGGCACTGCCGCCTTTTTCTTTTCTGGTGGAGAGTGGTGGATTCGAACCACCGAAGGCATCGCCAACAGATTTACAGTCTGCCCCCTTTGGCCAGCTCGGGAAC
>JAAYHG010000032.1 GCA_012735455.1 Bacillota bacterium | reverse complement strand
TGGCCCGCCGTACCTGCCCACGACGCATCACTTCAATCTTAGCGACACGCTTGGAATGTACGGGAAAGACCCTCTCCACCCCAACACCGTATGATATCCGTCGCACAGTAAAGGTCTCTTGGGAACCCTTGCCCCGGCGTCCAATGACCACGCCCTCAAACACCTGGATACGCTCTCGGTTACCCTCCACGACCTTTACGTGCACACGAACGGTATCACCTGGGCCGAACTCCGGTATGTCATCACGCATCTGCTCTCTATCTAGTGCCTGCATAATATCCATTCTCTCAACCTCCTCTCTTCTGCAATTACCGCTGAAACGAAAAGCAATATCATTTGCTAGCTTCGGGCACAGAACAAAGCATATTATACCACAGTGCTGGCTTTGCAACAACCGCGGCTACCGGTTTCGCGCTCCCTTTCTCGTTCTATCTCCGCCAAGAGCATAAAATCTTCCTCGGTGAGTTTTGCTTGTGCCAAGAGGTCGGGACGTCGTTCAAGGGTCCGGGCCAGAGCTTCACGGCGCCGCCAGAGCCGAATCTCCTCATGATTACCAGATAGCAGCACCGGCGGAACCTGGCGTCCTTCCCAAACTTCTGGCCGCGTGTATTGGGGGTACTCCAAGAGTCCACTGCCGCTGAAGGAATCATCCACCGCGCCTCTCTCGGCACCTAACGCCCCTGGCAACAACCTGATTATAGCATCAGCCATAAGCAGGGCTGGGATCTCACCACCGGTGAGGACGAAGTCTCCAACTGATATCTCATCTGTCACCAAAGCCTCCCGCACCCGCTCGTCTACACCCTCATAGTGGCCACAGATAATGATGAGGTGTTCTTCTTGAGCCAGTTCCCAGGCTAGTTGTTGGTTAAAGCACCTGCCCTGGGGGCTGGTCAGGATTACCCTGACATCACCCTCCCCTTTTAAGGAGCGCACCGCGCGGGCAATAGGATCCACCTGCAGCACCATCCCAGCACCACCACCGAAGGGATAGTCATCCACAGAACGGTGCTTGTCTTGGCTAAAGTCGCGGATGTTTATTACCCGCAGCTGTACTAGATTTCTCTCCCGAGCCCGTTTAACAATACTCTCGTCGAAGGGCCCGTCAAACATCCTGGGAAAGAGGGTCAAGATGTCAAGTTGCATCGTCCCCCTCCTAGCGCAGCCCGGGCAGCAGCTTCACACGCATGCACTGCTTTTCCAGGTTAATCTCCTGAACAATCTCGCGAGTGGCAGGGAGCAAAACCTCCTCACCAGAGGCATCCGTCACAACGTAAACATCATTGCTGGGAAGGTCTATGACCCGGCTTACCTTGCCCAGGTATTCTCCCTCTTCCGTATAAACGGGTAGTCCGATCAACTGAAAATGGTAGTAGTGGCCTGGTGGCAGCTTTACGGCCTCGCTCTTTACCACAGCAACCTCCCACCCCTTGAGCGCAGCCGCTTCTTCGCGGCTACTTATCTCCTGAAGCCGAAGGATGGCCTTGTCGGCTGCTAGCCGTGCTGAGGCTACCGTATACGGTCCGCGCACCTCTTCTCCCTGAATAAGGTACACCTTTTTCAGCTTCCGAATGCGCTCAGGAAAGTCGGTCAAAAGTAGCAGCTTGAATTCACCGCGAACACCGTGTGCCGACATCACCTTGGCGACGGTAACATAATCTGCTCTACTCATGGCGCAACTCTATAATCTTGCCGTTTTCCGTAAGGATCTCTGCCCCGAGCAGACGGGAAATGCTGTCACCCGTCTTCAGATCTACCCAGCCCTCCAGCGCACCCTGAACCACTTCACTACCCTCTTCCCACTGCTTCACCTCTGCCATCTTCTGACGCAGGCGTCCGCGCATTTCGAGGCGCTTCTCTTTCTCCTGCTCAATCTGTTGTTTCGCGGCAATCACCTGCTGATGACCTTGTTTTTCCGCTTCTAAAAGAAGCCTTTTGCCTTGGAACTCAATCTGTTGCAGTTCGAGCTCCAGTCTTTGCAGCGTACTCTGTAAATCCCGTATCATTTCCTGTTGGAATTCAGGGGTCACCTTAGCCTTCAGGGTAATTGTCCGCTTGACTAGCATGGATCACACCCCCAGCCTTGGTCCGCCCTTGGCCCCCTTCCAGTTTCCCTAACCTCAAGAGTGCTCAACAATTTCCACCATCACACGTCGGCTGTCTTTCGCAGCGGCAGCTCGTATCACAGTACGGATGGCCCGGGCTATACGTCCCTGTTTACCAATCACCTTGCCCATATCCTCAGGAGCAACCTTAAGTTCTAGGACCACTGATGAATCCCGCTCTACCTTGTTTACCTCCACAGCAGCTGGATTATTCACCAGTGCCTTGGCGACCACATCCAAGAGATCTTGTATCATCAGTTCAGCCCCCTTAACCCTGGGTGACTTCCTTGGTCTTGGCCTTCTTTGCGGCAAACTTCTCCCAAACACCGGTCTTCTTGAACAACTTAAGCACAGTCTCCGAGGGCTGTGCACCACGCGAGAGCCAGGTTAGTGCCTTGTCCTCGTCCACCTTTACCTCTGCTGGCTCACGAGTGGGGTTGTAGTAACCTATGCTTTCCACAAACCGTCCATCACGCGGTGAACGGGAATCTGCAACCACTAAACGGTAGAAGGGAGACTTCTTTGCCCCCATGCGACGCAGGCGGATTTTGACTGCCATGCTTTCACCCCCTTTCACGGCTAAGCGTTCCTCAACTTTACCCGCATGTAACAATTACCACCGACTTTCAAATACCAAAGGGGCCAAGAGGCAGCGACACCTTGCCGCCCTTTTTACCAGCCCTGCCAAGCTGTTTTAACAGCTTCTTGGTATCATTAAACTGTTTTAGCAAACGGTTTACGTCCTGAACTGTGGTACCGCTACCCCGAGCAATCCGCCGACGGCGACTAGCATCCACAATATCAGGCCGCAGACGTTCCTCGGCTGTCATAGAGGAGATAATGGCATCTACCTTAACCAGTTCTTTTTCATCTACCTGCATGCCGGGCATTTTTTTCATTTGCCCCCACCCTGGCAGATGGCCCAAGATCTGGTCTAATGGGCCCATCTTGCGCACTTCCTGCAACTGGGTCCGGAAGTCTTCCAAGGTAAACTCTTCCCGGCGCAGCTTCTGCTCCAACTTGCGGGCTGTCTCCTCGTTCAGGCTGGATTGAGCCTTTTCAATCAGGCTCAGCACATCACCCATGCCGAGAATACGGGCCGCCAGGCGGTCTGGATGGAAGACCTCAAGTCCATCCATACCCTCCCCAGTACCCACAAACTTGATGGGCACCCCGGTAACCTCTCGCACTGAGAGGGCAGCCCCGCCGCGAGCGTCACCATCTAGTTTCGTCATAACAACGCCCGTAAGCCCCAGCCGCTCATGGAAGGCGCTGGCTGCGTTAACAGCATCCTGACCGGTCATGGCATCCACCACCAGCAAGGTCTCCTGGGGCGGAACCTGGTTCTTAATTCGTTCCAGCTCTGCCATCATCTCATCATCGATATGGAGTCGGCCAGCAGTATCAATGATAACAGGATCAAGTCCTTCCCGCTTCGCCTTCTCGGTGGCCAAGCGCGCCAGAACCACAGGATAACTCTCGCCCTGGCTAAACACCGGCACGCCCAGCTTGGTGCCCAAGACCTCGAGTTGTTTAATGGCCGCAGGGCGGTAGATATCTGCCGCTACCAGGAGTGGTCGCCTTCCTTGCTTGGCGAGCAGATTGGCCAGCTTAGCTGCTGTGGTGGTCTTGCCAGCTCCCTGCAGACCTACCAGCATAAACACGGTGGGTGGCTGCGGAGAAAAGGTAAGGCGGCTGGCTCCCCCGCCTAGAAGTCTGGTCAGCTCATCCCGGACAACTTTTATTACCTGCTGCGCCGGGGTAAGGCTACCCAAAACCTCCTCGCCCACAGCTGCTTCCCGTACTCTCTCAATAAAGCCTTTGACCACCTTGAAGTTCACATCGGCTTCAAGCAACGCCAGGCGCACTTCCCTGAGAGCTGCTTTAACGTCTGCCTCAGTTAAGCGTCCCTTACTTCCGAGCTTACGCAGGGCCCCTTGGATTTTCTCGGCCAGACTCTCCAGCATTCAATCAACCTCCCGGCCCATGGACTCAACCAAGGTAGCTATCTCCTCAACTAGCTTTTTCTCAGACTCCTCTAGTGCGCTTGCCTGCAAGCGCGCCACCAGCTCTCGCAGGCGCTCCCAGGTTTTCCTCTCTCGTTGGTAGCGCTCCAGTAGGCCCAGCTTAGCCTCAAAAACCTCCAAGGCCGCCTCCGAACGGCGCAGGATGTCATGCACCGCCTGACGACTGACTTCAAATTCAGCAGCAATCTCACCCAAAGAGAGATCTTCATCAAAATAAAGCTCGACAAAACGCTGTTGACGCGCTGTGAGCAGAGGGCCGTAAAAATCATATAGCAGGCCGGTGCGAACGCGGGCATCCACTGGCTTTGCCCCCTGTTAAGGACATTTGCTTTACACCCTAAAACACATTGTAATTAAGGGGGGGCCTCATGTCAAGACCATTTTGTTTTTAACCCTCTTCGCCAAGAAGGGCAGAAACAAAGGTGTCGGGTTCAAAGTCCTCCAAGTCATCTTGGCCCTCGCCCACACCCACCAGCTTCACCGGCAAGGAAAGCTCACGTTGCACAGCCACAGCGATCCCACCCTTGGCTGTGCCGTCCAGCTTGGCTAAGATAACACCTGTCAGCGGGACAGTTTCCTTGAATAGGCGCGCCTGACTTAGTGCGTTCTGTCCAGTTGTGGCGTCAAGCACCAGCAGTGTCTCCTGGGGCAGGTCAGGTCGGACACGGTTCAGCACACGATAGATCTTGCCCAGCTCGGCCATGAGATTCTTCTTGGCTTGCAGCCGTCCTGCGGTATCAACAATGAGCACGTCTGCTCGGCGCGCCAGGGCCGCTTGTAGAGCATCATGAGCAACCGCAGCAGGATCCGAACCCTCTTGATGGCGTACCAGTTCCGCTCCGCTCCGCCTCGCCCAAACCTCTAGCTGCTCGGCCGCTGCTGCCCTAAAGGTGTCACAGGCAGCCAGAACCACTCTCTTGCCCGCTTTGCGATAGCGCGCCGCAAGCTTGGCAATACTGGTTGTCTTTCCGGCTCCGTTGACGCCCACCACGAGAATGACCAAGGGCGGCTCTACGCTCTCCGCCAGGGGGGCGTATCCTTCCCTCAGGATCTCCCGCAGCCGTCTGGCCAAGGCCTCCTTGAGATCCGCCACAGAACCTACCCGCTCCGAACGCACGCCCTCCAGCAGTTCCTCAGTTGCCCCTACGCCAACATCTGCCGCAATCAATATAGCCTCCAGGTCCTCCAAGGTTTCCTCTCTTACCTTGCCCTCCAAGGGAACAATCTCCTGTAAACGCTCCGTTATGGTGTTACGGGTTTTGGCCAATCCAGCGCTCAGTCGCGCCCAGAATCCTGCCACAAGATCTACCTCCTTAGACTGCTTGCTCCGTTACTTGCACCGATACCAACCGCGACACTCCACTTGACGCTATGGAAAGACCGTACAGCGAAGAGGCTCGCATCATCGCCTGCTTGCGGTGAGTAATCATGACAAACTGAGTGGTTTGCGAAAGCTCTTCCAGGTAATCCAAGAAACGCACCCCATTCGCCTCATCCAAAGGGGCGTCGATTTCGTCCAGAACACAAAGAGAGCTTGTACGCACCGTGAGCAAAGCGAACAAGAAGGCAATAGCTGTCAGTGCCCTCTCCCCACCGGACAGCAGGCTCAAAGACTGCATCTTCTTTCCGGGTAATTGGGCCATAATCTCGATCCCGGCAGACAAGATGTCGTCTGATCCTGTGAGTACCAAGTCCGCTTGGCCGCCACCAAAAAGGCGTTTGAACACCTGCTGGAAGTTTGCCCGCAGCAAAACATAAGTATCCTCCAGCTTGCGTGCCACCGTCCGGTCGATCTCGCGCATCATCTTGACCAGCGAGCTTTTGGCCGCTTCCAGATCTGCTCCCTGCTGCAGGAGAAACTCCTGACGCTGCAGCAACTCACGCAGAGACTCTGGGGCCTTGAGATTCACGTCACCCATTTCAGCCACTCTCGCGGCCAAGGTCTGTACCTCCCGCTCTGCCTCCGCAACTGTGCAGTTGACTGTTGGCGGGACCGTACCTACAGGCACACCGTGCGCTTCGAAAAGGCGCCTCTTGGCCGCCTGGTATTCAGCCGCCAATCTTTCCAGCACAATCTCCCGCTCATGGACTTGGTCCCGTAGACTCTCCTCCCTACTCTTTAAGGTCCGGGCCAGTGCCTCACGCTCAGCCAAAATCGCCTTTAGTTCTTGCCACCTGTCCTGAGCTTCCTGTAATGCCGCCTGCTTGCTAGCTAGCTCTGCTAAGAGTTCTTCCCCCTTTTTCTCCAAGAGGGCGCGCTCTCGGGCGGCAGCCTGGGCATCTTTTTCAAACTCTTCTTTCTGCCCGGTCTGCTCACTCAGTTCATCTCGCAAACGGGCCAGGAGCTCTTCCCCCTCACGTTTGCGCAACAACAGCTGTTTTTCTCGCTCCTCCAGGGAAACCAGCTTGAGCCTGATACCCGTAAGCTTCTCTTCCAAACGCGATCTGGCGGCGGTTAGTTCTGCCTCCTGGCGCTCATAAGCTAGCGTCTCCTCTTCCCATACTCGTACTTTTTGGTCCAGCTCTTGCCACTCTGCCTCTAGGCTAGCCCTGGTTTTATTAAGATCTGCCATACTCTCCTGCAGGCCAGCAGCCTCCTCGCGCCAGGTCAAACCACTACGCTCAATCTCCTTCAGCTGAACCTGAAGCTGGGCCAGTTGCTGCTTTCTTTCAGTTATCAGGCGTTCGTGTTTCGCAGCCTGTTCACGGATTCGGAACAATTTTTCTTCCCGCTGCCGCAGCTCATCCTCACAGGCAACCAATTGCCGCTTAAGCTCCGCCAACTCCGCTTCTCCCTTGTGGACAGAAATCTTTAAGTCACGAGCTCGGCGCGCACGCAGCAAAAGGGAAGGCTGTTCTTCTTTGCGACTACCGCCAGTCATACTCCCGCCAGGATTTATAACTTCCCCTTCTAAGGTAACCAACTTGAAGCGATAGCCAGCTTTCCGGGCCACCGTTCGGGCCCCGTTCAAGCTCCGAAGTACCAAGACCCGCCCCAGCAGGTGCTGAACCGCGGCTTTATGACGGGCATCGTAATGGACAAGCTCTGCCGCCCAACCAAGAACTTCCGGGTGTTTCGCTGCCTCAAGCTCTCTCGCTGAAGGTACAGATGGCCGCACGGTATTCAAGGGTAAGAAGGTAGCACGACCCAAACCTTTTTCCTTGAGCCAGGCAATAGCCGACGCAGCAGCAGCGTCGTTCTCAGCTACCAAGTACTGTTGGGCCCCTCCGAGAGCAGCCTCCAAAGCTACTTCTAGGCCGCTCGGCACCTCCAGCAGCCCGGCCACTGTACCGGATATTCCCTTGTGTCCGGCCTTTAGTACCGCTTTAACTCCCTGCCCATACCCCTCGTAGCGAGCAAGCATACCCTCTTCACTGGAAAGCCTGGCTTTCGCCAGTTCCAGCTGACGCCAGTTCTCCTCCAGCTCGCTTCTTTTTTGCTCCCGCTCAGCGCGCCCTTGCGCAATAAGCTCCTCTAGGCTCTTGCTCTCTTCTAGTAGTTCAGATAGCTGCTCTTGGTGAACTGCAAGCTCACGCCTTAGGCTTTCCTCTTGGGGTCGCAGCACGGCTGCTCGTCCTTCATTTTCTTTTCCTGTAGTCAAAGCCCGCGAGAGTCTGGCTGCTAGGCTCTGCTCCTCTCTCTGCAGCGCTTGGATCTCATTGGCCCGAGCTGCCCGCTCGCTCACCAGACGGATAGTCTCCTCGCGCCGACTGGCCAATTCACAAGAGACAGCTTCCCTCGCCGCATCAAGGCGTCCTTGCTCCAGCAACACGGCCTCGTGCTCGGCGCGGAGCCGGGCCAGATCTTGCGTTACAGCACTGCGCTCTACCTCATCGTGCTCCTGCTGAGCGGAAACCTCAGCGCAGCGAGCCTCTAAATCACGGATCCGCGCCGTCAGAGTCTCTAGCCGGACTTTTCCTTCCCTTTCTGCAGCGGTAAGGTCCGCCATACTGCCCTTTAGATCGCTGAGTTCCTCCTGGGCCCGCGCCACAGCTTGTCTTAGGCTTTCACACTCGCCTTCTGCTCCCAGGAGAGCAAGCTTGTCCGCTTCATCCTGAGCCTCGCTCTGGCGTCGTTCTGTGATCGCGGCGGTGAGTTCTACCTTTTCTTCCGCCAGTTTCTCTTGGCATGATGCCAACTGTCGTCCGGTCTTTTCTATTTCCTTGAGTCCAAGAAAAATCTCCAGGTCTTTCAGACGCCGCACCTGGTGCTGATAAACCCTTGCCCGCTCAGCCTCTTCTTCCAATGGACC
>JAAYHG010000340.1 GCA_012735455.1 Bacillota bacterium | reverse complement strand
GTCTAAGACTCGGCACTGCAGCACTGTTCGGACACTCATTGAGGAGCACCTGTTTCCCCTCGTTGAGGTGTACGTAAGGTTTACTAGGCATCTCTACCACGTAGTTGCCCAAGCTATCCCGCATTAGTGGCAGCTGCCCCCCAGTATTCTCCCCTATAACCGGCCCTGACATGCGGTGAGACAAGGCTGCGGCAGGCACCCCAGCACTGCGCAAAGCCTGCCGCACTGCATGATGCACCAGAGTCCTCAGCTCCTGTTCATGGCTGAAGCGAACTTCTGTCTTAGCTGGATGCACATTTATATCCACCAGCCCCGGATGTGTTCTCACCTCCAGACAGAATACCGGATGGCGACTGGACACGAGATGTTTACTACAAGCAGCTTCCACCACCGACGACAAGCCCGGGCTTTTTATCCAGCGGCCGTTCACCATTAGGATCTGTTGACTACGGGTGCCACGGGCAAACTCTGGCGGTGCTATCCAACCATGCACCCGAAACAGCCGGTTCTCAGCTTCCACCTCCAACCAGGGAAGGTCAGCACCCTTACCCAAAACCATGCTAACAACCTCGCCTCGGTCCCCAGAACCAGAAGTGGATATAATCTCACGACCAGCATGGGTAGCCCGGAAAGAGACATCGGGACGCACAACGGCCAAACGGGTAATTACCTCTACTATACGCTTAAGCTCTGTCTGTTCGCTTTTCAGGAATTTGAACCGGGCTGGCGTATTGTAGAAAAGGTCCTTCACATGCACAATCGTACCAGTGCTGGCTGAACACTCCTGGACTTGTGGTTCACCGCTAGCAGTACTGGTTACCCTGACTCCTGCCACCGCTCCAGCCTTGGCCGTTATAAGCTCCAGATGAGACACGGCGGCTATGCTGGGTAGGGCTTCCCCGCGAAAGCCAAGACTCGTCACGGAGTCAAGATCCGCAGCGGAGCGAATCTTGCTTGTGGCATGGCGGGTAAGGGCCAACATGGCATCCTCAACCGACATGCCTTCTCCGTTGTCACGAACAGTAATGAGGCTTAGCCCGGCTCTTTCCAACACAACCTCAACCCGGCTAGCCCCAGCGTCCAACGCGTTCTCAAGCAGTTCCTTCACCACTGAAGCCGGTCTTTCCACCACTTCACCAGCAGCTATTTGCTGCACAACCTCATCAGGTAAGATGTGGACCTTGCCCATAACTATCACCCACTTTGGCCCTCAGTTCATCTTGCAGCTCTGCCAGCCGCAGAAGCAGTTCTAACGGCGGCATTTTGCTGAGGTCAATATCTAGGAGCCTCCGGCCAATCGCTTCCCAAAATCCGCCGCCCCCTTCGCTGCTAGCCGCCACCTGGGCTGCCGTCAATTCCTTTATACTCAGTGCCGCTAAGATCTCTTCAGCCCGCTCAAGTACGGCCAACGGCAGGCCTGCCAGGCGCGCCACTTGAATTCCATAGCTGCGGTCAGAACCACCAGGGATTACACGCCGCAGAAAGATCAATTCTTCGCCCCTTTCAGCAACAGCCATGGTGAAATTCTTTATTCCCGGCACTTTGTCCGCCAGCTCCGTTAGTTCGTGGTAATGGGTTGAAAAGAGGGTCTTACAACCTACAGTGGTAGCGAGGTGCTCAGCGATAGCCTGGGCTAAAGACAGCCCGTCCAGAGTACTCGTACCCCGCCCCACCTCGTCCAGTATTACTAAGGAACGGCTGGTTGCCTCCCGCAATATGACCTCGCACTCTCGCATCTCTACCATAAAGGTGCTATCCCCTGCAGCCAGGTCATCTGAGGCACCTACACGGGTAAAAATTCGATCTACAACGCCCACAGTGGCTTCTTTCGCCGGCACAAAGCTGCCCATCTGGGCCATAAGGACCGCTAACGCTACCTGGCGTATATAGGTGGATTTCCCTGCCATGTTCGGACCTGTAAGAAGAATAAAGCGGCTATCTTCGGCGTCTAAATATACATCGTTGGGGACAAAACTGGTGTCAGGGCGCAGGCTTTCAACCACTGGATGACGGCTCTCAGTCAGCTGTAGCACCTGACCCCTAGTGACTTCCGGGCGAACATAGCCCCGTTTTACTGCCACCTCAGCCAACGTAGCCAAGACATCTAGTCGCGCTAGAGCTTGGGCTGTAGCTCGAATTGAGCGGGCACGAGCAACAACCTCTTGGCAGAGTTGTCGGAAGAGCTCCTGTTCCAGCTCCTTCAATCGTTCCTGGGCACTGAGGATACTGCCCTCGCGCTCTTTCAGCTCTGGTGTTATGAAGCGCTCTGCGCCAACCAAAGTCTGGCGCCTAATGTAATCTTCGGGTACGTTATCCAGGTTCGAACGGGTTATCTCTATGTAGTAGCCAAATACCTTATTGTAGCCGACCTTAAGTGACTTAATTCCTGTACGTTCTCTCTCTCTGGCCTCGAGTTCCGCCACCCACTGACGTCCGCTCTGTGCCAGTGCACGCAGTTTATCAATCTCGAGGTCATAGCCAGGCTGAATCAGGCCACCATCGCGACTAGAAACGGGCGGCTCAGCCACCAGCGCCTTAACCAGCAGGGTCTCAAGATCGCTTAGAGGAGAAAATTCGCCAACATACTTTGGAACTGCTTCCAAGTCGGCGATTTTCTTAGCTATCCC
>JAAYHG010000339.1 GCA_012735455.1 Bacillota bacterium | reverse complement strand
GGCCAAACTGGACACCAATAACTGTGATGACAGTGTTCATGGCGTTGCGCAGGGCGTGCTTAAAGATGATAACGCGCTCTGGCAGCCCCTGCGCTCTGGCCGTCAGAATATAATCCTGCCCCATCACTTCAAGCATACTGGACCGGGTCATACGCGCGATCATGGCCAAGGGCCGCGCAGCCAAGGTTAGTGCTGGCAAAACAATACCTGTCCAGGATTCAAGGCCCATCAGGGGGAACCACCCTAACCGTACCGAAAAGAAGAGCATCAACATAAGGCCCAGATAAAAGGGCGTGATGGAGATACCGATCAAGGCTATCACCATCGTAGCATTGTCGTAAATGGAGTAGCGCCTGGTAGCGGAAATTATGCCGGACGTCAAACCTATAATGGTAGCAATAACAATCGATATTACGCTCAGTCTTATGGTGTTTAGAAACCGGAAACCAATCTCCGTGGACACTGGCCGCCCGGTACGGATGGACGTCCCAAAATCACCTCTAAGGGCTTTACTGGCCCAAGCTATATACTGTTCATGCAGCGGTCTATCAAGTCCAAGGCTACGCCGTACGTTCTCGATATCCTCCGGTTGTGCTCCTTCGCCGGCAATGACCTCTGCAGGATCACCGGGCATCATATGGATCATGGAAAAGATGAGGATTGATACCACCAGGAGCAGTGGTATCAGCATGAGGAGACGGCGGAGGGCATATTTGAGCATACTGTCACCCTCTTTGAGATATTTGAGAAAGGGGCCCCTGGCTGTATTGCAATGCGGCCAGGGGCCATATATACATTTTGCAGGAGCTTGATCTAGCTACTGCTTCTTGGCATAGCGCAGGTCAACAAACTCGTTGGGCCAGATAAACTCTCCGCTGACGCTCTTATTCTTAGCGACAATCTGTTTTTCGTAGTACAGAGAAGCCCACGGCAACTGTTCTTGTATCTTCTCCTGCATCTTCTGCAACACTTCAAGTCGCTTCTCCTGGTCCACTGTGCGCCGCTGCTCGGCCACCAGCGCATCAATCTCTGGATCGGACATGAAAGAGTAGTTGAGAGAACCACCTGTCACCCAACAAATCTGTGCAGTAAAGTCGAGATCGCCAGCAGGGGAACCTTTACCCACCATGAAGAGCTGAGTTTCCTCACCCTTCTTAAGCATGTCAGAGTAAATTGACCAGTCTAAAGTCTGCAGATCAGCCTTGATACCAACCTGTGCCAGTTGGGCCTGAATAGCCTCTGCCACCTGTTTGTCCATGTTGTATCGGCCAAATGGCGCGTGGAACTTGATCTCAAGACCGTTGGGATAACCGGCTTCGGCCAGGAGCTGTTTCGCTTTCTCAGGGTCATAGTCGTAGGTGGGAAGATCCTTGGATGCACCAGGGATGCTGGTCGCCTCAGGGCCAATTGCTATCTCAGCCGTTCCGAGGAGAATGTTGTCGATAATGGCCTGACGATCAATGGCATGATTCAAGGCCTGCCGCACCCGGACATCGTCAAAGGGTTTATTCTTGAAGTTCATTCCAAGATAGATGGTACGGAAACCAGGAATAAGGTCAACCTGCAGATTGGGGGCCTTTTCTAATTGCTCAATCTGGAAGGGCGGCACGTTACTGATAATATCCACCTCGCCCGTCTGCAGGGCCATGACACGAGTGGTGTTTTCCGGGATTACCTTGAAGACGATGGTCTTGGTAGGCGGCTTTTCGCCCCAGTAGTCCTCGAAACGTTCAAACACCATCTTCTCACCCGGCAGCCAATCCTTTAACACATAGGGGCCAGTACCGGCTGGATGCGTTGCATAGTCCTTGCCGTACTCGTCAATGGCCTTGGGGCTGAGAATCGCGGCATTGTAAGTGGCCAACTGCGAAAGGAACGGCCCAAAGGGTTCTTCTGTTGTAAGGGCAATAGTGTAGGGATCCACTATCTCCATATCAGTGATCATTGACAGGATGGAGCGACGCGGTGAACCTAAGTCTGGGTCCAGAATCCGTTCGAAAGATTTCTTCACTGCCTCGGCATTGAAGTCCGCACCATCATGGAACTTAATGCCTTCTCTGAGCTTGAAGGTCCAGGTTTTTCCATCAGGAGAGGTCTCCCAGCTCTCGGCTAATCTGCCGACAATGTCCATGTTCTTATCCCAGGTCACCAAGGTCTCATGAACGTGCATGACAGCATTGGCGGTGGGGACGTTATCCACCATCTGTGGATCCATTGTCCGCGCATCGACACCAACACCGTAAGTCAAGGTATCACTGACTGTGCCTGCTGCAACGCCACCACCTGGCTGATCAGCAGGAGTTTGCTGCTGGCCACCACCGGAGGAACACCCGGCAAGCAGTAGGATCATAACCATGGCTAAGGCAAACCACTTAGCAGCATGTTTCATTTTGGCTGTTACCCTCCTCGAAAATGTTACTTGTGTATCGCGGTCACTCTTCGGCTCCGGCCGCAATTTCTGCCTGCCGATTCACCTCCTTTCGTTTCGCACCTACTTTCAAATCGCTCAACTCTTGACTACGTTTCGTATCGAGACGTAGATTTGCAAGGTGGGCCTCTAGTCTCTGCACCGCTAGCTCGGGGTCACGGGCAGCAATGGCTTCATATATCTTTTTGTGTTCATGGATGGACTGCTGGCGTTGCTCTTCCGTTCTGGGCACATTACGATAGAGTTCGTTGATGAGCTGGGTTAGGGCCTCGAAAAGAGGAGTCGCAAAGGTATTATGGGCGCATATCGCCACACCGAGATGAAAGTTTGCCCCAGACTGAACCAATTCTTCTACCGTTCCTGAATGGGCAACCTTTTCCACCAGCTCGCGCAGCATTTCCAAATCTTTTTCATCCGCACGTAGTGCCGCAAGGCGCACCAAACCACGTTCTATAATCAGCCTCAGCTCGGTGAGCGCTTCAAGAGGCCTTTCTTCAAAATTGAACAAGAACTCGAGCTGCGCCTTTATGCCACGCTGGAGATCGTTGCAGACAAAACAACCCTTCCCCTGCACAACCTCAATGATTCCTTTTTCTTCTAAAGCCCGCAGCGCCTCCCGGACAGATGATCGTCCCACACCTAGTTGCTCAGCTAGCTCTTTTTCAGTAGGAAGTCGACTACCTGGTTCCAAGTTGCCGCCTATTATCAGTTGTTCGATCTCGTTTCTTACCAACTGGGCAAGACCAGTGGGTCGACCAACTGGCTTTAGGCGCATACACCAACCCCCCTATCT
>JAAYHG010000338.1 GCA_012735455.1 Bacillota bacterium | reverse complement strand
GCCGGTCCCTGCTCGCGGGAAAAGGCGGCCTACCCACCCTCCGCTGGCGCCAACCAGCCCCCAGGCCAGCATCTGCCACGGTGTCCACGGCCCTTGTCCCAGGAAGAAATTCGAGGCTAAGGCAGCAGTGGCCCCCACAGTGAAGCCTGGCACAGGGCCAAAGACAAAGCCCGCCAGGAGTACAAGGTAGGTGGTGGGCTGGACATTGGGAATGGCAGCAAAGGGTATTCGCCCTGCGGCAGCCAGGGCGGCTAAAGCCGCAACAACAGGGACTTCCCGGCTGTCCTGGCGCCTTTCATAAAGCAAGACAAAGACGCCCAGGGCTAAACCAAGGAGTAAGAAGGCCAGCAGCGACCAGGGCAGGACAAGTAGGTAATCAAGCACCGCCTGCCACCAACCTTTCCACGAAGCTCCGGGCTTGGTCGGGCTCGATGGCGCTGGGAAACAAATCCCCTAGCAGTTGCTGAATCTGAGGCGCGTAAAAGGGCGAGGCGGCGAAGGTGGCTGCAGGTGTACCATCCGCTGCCACCTGCCCGCCGAAAAGAAAGACAATCCGATCCGCCCAGGCAGCGGCAAATTCCACGTCATGGGTAACAGCCACCACGCCGCGTCCACCACGGGCCAATTCCCGGAGGAACCGACCCAGGGCCTCCCGCCAGTCGGCACTGAGTCCGCGGGTGGGCTCGTCCAAGAGTACAAGGAGCGGATCACGCACCAGGGTGGCAGCCAGGGCCACGGCCTTGCGCTGACCCAGGCTGAGGTCACGCGGGTTGCTGCCGGCTACCTGAGTCAGGTTAAAGGAGGAAAGCATCTCGGCAACCCGTCCTTCATCCGGTTGGCCCAAGTTCTCCAGGGTGCTGGCTACTTCTTGGGCCACTGTCTCGGCCACCAGGTATGCCGCGGTATCCTGGGCCAGATAACCAACCCCGCGTGCCAGGGTTTCGGCCCTTGTGCGCCTGGTGTCCTCACCCAGAACGATGGCTCGTCCACGTGAGGGAAGGGTAAGACCGGCCAGCACCTTAAGGAGGGTGCTCTTACCGGCGCCGTTTTCACCCAAGAGACAGGTCACCTCGCCAGAGTAAAAGGCCAAATCCAGCTCCTTCAGGGCCTGCACGCCGCCAGGGTAGGTTACCTGCACCTTCTCCAAACGGGCCAGCGCTTCGCCCCGCTCTGCTCTTGTTTCTTCCTTGCATCCCTGGCTGGGACAACGATATCCCTGCAGCCCAGGGTAATGGGCCAGGGCAGCCCGACCCTCCTTAACAGTAAGGGGTGCAGCAGGAGCTGATAAGCCGGCGAAAAAACGCGGAATAGGCGGCAACAACCAGGCCCGCTCAGGCCAGGCCCAACCGGCAAGCTCCCGCGGCCCTCCCTGCCAGGCGACACAACCCGCCTCCATGACCATAACGCGATCCGCCAGGGGGAGGCAGCGGTCCGCCCGCTGTTCAGCCAGAACAACTGTTAGGCCCAACTCGGAATTAAGGTCCTTAAGCACGTGCAGAAAGTCCACCGCTGCCACCGGATCCAGCTCCGCGGTAGGCTCATCCAAGAGCAGCAGCTCCGGCCGCAGGGCTAAAGTGGCAGCCAGGGTTACCTTTTGTCTTATCCCCCCGGAGAGTTCGGATAGTGGCACACCCCGGTACTCACTGAGCCTAAGGGCGCTTATAGTCTCGGCCACACGCCGCCGGATCTCAGCGGGGGGAAAACCCAGGTTCTCCAGACCAAAGGCCACCTCTGTTTCCAAGTCGCGAAAGAGAAGGCTGCGGTCCGGGTCTTGAAACACCAGCCCTACGCGGCGCGCCACCTCGCGGCGTTGCAAGGTAGCCAGGTCCTTCCCGTCCAGAAGTACCCGGCCTCGCACGTGGCCGCCGGAGAAAGCGGGGG
>JAAYHG010000031.1 GCA_012735455.1 Bacillota bacterium | reverse complement strand
CTCTACCAAGCTGAGCTATACCCCGACACCCTCGTTACGTCAGTTATTATACACTCTTTGCCGGAGAAATACAAGGGTAGATTGGCTAAGATTCGAAAGAGAACCAGGAACCCTATCAGGAAGCAGATGAAAGCTGTAATTGTGGCAGCACCTCTGCACCGTTCAAGGTGGGCATAGTGATCACAACGCGTGCCGATATTCCTTTGATACGAAAAGCTTGTTCCATTGCCTTACCGATTGCCTCGAGATCATCCTGGGCAAAGGCGATGATGGACGGACCTGCTCCGCTTAGGGCTACGCCTAGAGCACCAGCGTCTCTAGCGGCCTTGAATACCTCTTCCATACCAGGTATCAGTGCCGAGCGATAGGGCTGGTGCAGACGGTCCTGCAGAGCCAACGTCAGGGCGCTAAGATCCCCGGTAAGCAGGCTGGCCGTCAGGAGAGCGGTACGCCCCACGTTAAAGACAGCATCATGATGGGTTAGGCTGTTCGGAAGCACCCGGCGTGCTTCCTGCGTAGAGATTTGGAAGTCCGGTATGGCCACTACCACCTTCAAGGACTCCGGCAAGTGTACCTTGAGAAAATGGCTCTTGCCGTTAGAATCGCGGCATGAGATTACCAATCCACCTAACAACGCTGCACTCACATTGTCGGGATGGCCTTCTAGTTCACATGCCAGATCCAGGAGCTCTTCCTGAGTCAAAGGTACTGGCAAGAGCTCTTGAGCCGCCAGCAGGCCAGCCACAATAGCAGCAGCACTGCTACCCAGACCGCGCGCGATAGGAATGTTGTTCACTAGATGGCAGTGTAGTTCAGGGGGTGTTAATGCACGATGGGCAAAGGCGCGCTTCAGGGCTTTGAGGATGAGGTTCTGCTCATTGTTAGGCAGTTCTTCCTGCCCCTCGCCTCGAACGATAATGGTAGGAAGTCCAGAGGATCCTCCCACTTTAACCTCGAGATAATTGTACAGTTCCAGAGCTAGCCCTAGAGTGTCAAAACCTGGTCCCAGGTTGGCCGTAGTTGCCGGCACACGGATACAAAACACGTTTTCACCCCCCGATCAGCCTGCTTATCTCGTTAAAGTCCGCCTCAACCACGCGAGGTGTGGGGCTTTCTTGCATGGCAAGTTCTGGGTCCTTAAGTCCGTGCCCTGTAATTACACAGACTATTTTGTCTCCGGGCGCAAACGGTGTTTTCCTGGCCCACTTGATGACACCTGCTACTCCCGCGGCAGATGCCGGTTCTACGAAGACTCCCTCTCTGTGCGCTAACAGCCGGTAGGCAGCCAGAATTTCTTCATCAGACACAGCTCCAATAGTACCCTGGGACTCCTCAATCGCCTGTATTGCTTTGGCCCAACTGGCAGGATTGCCAATCTTAATTGCCGTCGCTATAGTTTGCGGGTTGTGTACTACTTCACCCAGGACGATGGGTGCCGCACCAGAAGCTTGAAATCCGAGCATTTGTGGTAGATGCGTTATTTTCCCTGCTGTAAGATATGACTTAAACCCTAGCCAGTAAGCAGAGATGTTGCCAGCATTACCAACTGGTAGTGCCAAGAAATCAGGCGCTCTTCCCAATTGATCGCAGATCTCGAAGGCGGCCGTCTTTTGGCCCTCAAGGCGCATGGGATTGAGTGAGTTTACCAAGGTAATCGGATGGCGGTGCGTGATTTCTTTGACCAAGGATAAGGCGCTGTCAAAGTTACCTTTAATGGCCAATACCTCAGCACCATAAAACAAGGCTTGAGCCAGTTTGCCCAGGGCAATGGCCTTTTCTGGCAGCAGTACCCAACACTTTATACCTGCTCTGGCAGCGTAGGCTGCCGCGGAAGCGGAGGTATTGCCCGTGGAGGCACACATAATAGCGTCTGCTCCAGATTCGATGGCTTTACTAACAGCCAGGGTCATTCCTCGATCCTTAAAGGATCCGGTTGGATTCAGGCCTTCGTACTTGGCATAAACCTCGGCTCCTACTAGCTCTGAGATACGGGGTAGGAAAACAAGGGGTGTGTTGCCTTCGTTTAAGGTAATCCGCGGGGTGTTGTCATTCACAGGTAAATAGGAGGCGTAATGATTAATTATCCCCTGCCACATGTTTCCATCTCCTAGAGCATAAGATTATTAGCCTTGGCCGACTATTTCTGTTTTCTGAACTCCGTCCAGCTCATTCAGGGCTTGAAGGAGGCTTTCTATGTCTTCGGACATTTCGTGGGTCTCTATCGAGACCGAAACGTTAGCGACACCCTGCAGAGGGATACCTTGATTGATAGTAAGGATGTTACCTCGACTTTTTGCTATCCGGCTCAGGATCTGGGAGAGAACCCCCGGCTTGTGGTCCAAGAGCAGGTTGATGGTAATAATCTTGCCGCTACTTAGATCATAAAAGGGAAAGATGTAGTTACGATATTTGTAGTAGGCTGCCCTACTCAGTCCTACTTTCTGTACCGCCTCGTTTACTGTGGTATAAACACCACGGTTGAGTAGATCTTTTACCTGTATAGTCTTGTGCAGAACTTCGGGCAGGGCCTCCTCTCGTACCAGATAGAAGGTTGCTTTTTCTTGATGCACTTTACCACCCTTTCGTCCGTGCCGTATAAACATCAATCTATGTACGATAGACATTATAGCACAGTCAATGTTCGTTTGACAAGACAAAAAAAGAGCCGGTCAAAAGACCGACTTTCTTTACAGGAGGATGCAGATCAGTCCTCCACTCCCTTCATTTACGATTCTCTCTAGTGTTTCCCGCAGTTTCTGTTGTGCATCTTCTGGCATGTGGTAGAGTTTGTTTTGTATCCCCTCTTTCACCAGTTCATGTAGCGACTTTCCAAAGAGATTCGTTTGCCAGAGCCGCTGTGGATTATCTTCAAACTCATCTAGTAAGAACTGAGCCAATTCTTCTGATTGTCTTTCAGTGCCGATAATCGGTGCGACCTCGGCTCTAATGTCGGTCCGAATCATGTGAATGGATGGTGCGCTCGCCCGCAGTCTAATACCAAAGCGATTGCCAGATTTCAGAACCTCTGGTTCTTCCAGGATCATTTCATCTAGGCGTGGCTGTACAATACCGTAACCGACTCGTTCGACCTCTCGCAATGCATCGGCTACTTTGTCATATTCCTTTTTAGCATAGGTGTATTCCTTTAGTACCCGGACTAGGGCGATGTCACTCTGCAAAGTGCGTCCACTAATTTCTTCCAGAACCTGATAGAAGAGCTGCTGCGGAGCAGTCAATTGTAGTGTTGTTAAGCCGTGGCCGAGGTCCATATTTACTAGTACGGCCTGGTCGACAAACTCTTCTTGAGCGAAGGAGGCAACGGCCTGATCAACATCGCGTACTTTTTGAATGCTTTCTACTGTATTACGGACGCAATCTTCAAACTTAGTGCGCAGCCAATGCTCGCTGTCCAATTCCATGAGCCATGAGGGAAGGTGCACATTTACCTCCTGAACTGGAAATTCGTAGAGAACTTCCTGGAAGATTTCGTATATATCGTTGAGATCCATTTTCATTACGTTGAGCGGCAGGACGGGTACGCTATACTTCTGCGATAGCTCAGTGGCCAAATCCTGGGTCTCGCGGGCCTGCGGATGAGTCGAATTCAATACGATTACATAAGGTTTTCCAATCTCCTTCAGTTCACTAACCACCTGTTCCTCGGCCGCAACGTAATTATCGCGAGGTATATCCACAATAGAGCCGTCGGTGGTTATTACAAGACCAATGGTGGCATGTTCCGATATGACCTTCCTTGTTCCTACCTCCGCAGCTTGCTCAAAAGGGATCTCTTCTTCAAACCAAGGCGTGCGAACCATGCGTGCTCCGGTTTCTTCTTCGTAGCCTAATGCACCCTTTACAGCGTAGCCGACACAGTCTACCATTCGTGCACGGAATGTAATGTTCTCCCGCAGGGTGACTTCTACACCCTCTTCAGGGATGAATTTGGGCTCTGTTGTGGTTATGGTGCGTCCGGCACCACTTTGAGGCAGTTCGTCCATGGCTCGCTCTCGTTCTGGCCCTTCCTTCATATAAGGCAGAACCATAAGCTCCATGAACCGCTTGATAAAGGTGGATTTTCCTGTTCGCACAGGTCCCATAGTACCAATATAGATGTCTCCGCCTGTGCGTTCGACTATGTCCCTAAAGAGATTAAACTTCTCCATACTTCATCCCTCCCTTACCACATCATACTGATTGACCACCAAACTTAGAACAAAACGAACGGCGTTAACAGTACATGTATATGAGGTCAACCATACTCCTAAGACCAAAAAAGAGCGCTAGGCGCTCAATTCATGTCTTGGGCACAGCCCTAATCTTGAGGGGGGTTCCCACATATGGATAAAGGCCACGAATCCTGTTTTCTACACGTCGCAAGTACGAGAAGTGAACTGCCTCGGGATCACTGGCTACAAGAGAAAAACGGGGCGGCGTGGAGCCTGTTTGCCGTAGTCTGTACAACCGAGTTACTCGGTTGCGCAGCTGGGGTGGAGGAGTCATGGCGAGGATATCGGCCAGGAGGGTGTCGAGATCTGCCTGAGGTAAAACGTGTTTTTGGGAGGTGTGAACCTTAAGTATAGTATCTAGAAGCTGCCTAACGTGGTGTCCCGTCAAGGCAGATACCAGGAGAATGGGTGCGTAGGCGCAAAATGCCAGCTTACGCTTAAGCTCCTCAAGGTAATAGTTGAGGTCCCGTGGAGGAAGCTTTAGCAGGTCCCATTTATTAACAACAATTATTAGCCCGCGGCCAGCTTCGTGGGCGTAACCGGCAATACGCTGGTCCTGTTCTCGCACTCCTTCAGGGCCATCCAGAACTAAGACCGCTATGTCGCAAGTCTCAATGGCACGCTTGGTTCTCAGTGTACTGTAATATTCTGTTGAGTCTCGCACCCGGGCGGTACGGCGTAAACCGGCCGTATCAACCAAGACTAGCTTCTGGCCAGCGAAGACAAACGGTGTGTCTACTGCATCGCGGGTTGTGCCCGGTATGGAGCTTGTCACTACTCGTTCGGCACCAATGATGGCGTTCACCAAGGAAGACTTGCCCACATTAGGCCTACCTATAATGGCGACCCGAATGACCTCATCTTCTCCAGGAGAGTCTTTTTCTGGTGGGAGGAGGAATATAATTTCATCCAGCAAGTCTCCTGTGTTAAGCCCATTCAGGGCAGACAGGGGGAATGGCTCTCCGAGCCCAAGTGAATAAAACTCAAGTATGCGCTCTTCCTGCTTGAGGTTGTCAATCTTATTAACTACTAAGAGTAATGGTTTGTTGCTCTTGCGCAAAAGCTCTGCTACCTCAAAGTCACCAGCGGTGGGTCCTGTTTGACCATCTACAAGAAAGACAATTACATCTGCTTCTTCGATGGCATACTGAGCCTGATACTCTACTGCCTTAGCCAGCTCCTCGTCCGGTGCCGCGCCGAGACCACCGGTATCTACAAGTATAAACTCGCGGCCAGCCCAATCAGATGGGGCGTAGAGCCTGTCTCGTGTTACTCCGGGCCTGTCTTCCACGATGGCCACGCGTCGGCCAAGTAAACGGTTAAACAAGGTAGACTTGCCTACATTGGGACGGCCAACTATCGCTACCAGCGGCTTATTCATTTTTCTCACCTCCTGTCACCAGTTGGGACCATACGTCCCTGGGTGATTCCGCTAGAGCCAGGTTACACCTTAACCGTGACTGTATTTGATTTAGGGTCCAATTATCCAGTGTCAAGCCGTTTGTATTGAACATAGCGGCAGGAAGAAAAACCATGCCGGAAGGAGAAATTTCTGTAAGGGCGCGAACAACATCTTGTCCTGTCAGCAGACCTGCTACTGTTACTGAATGCCCCCAAAAATCGTTGGGGATAGTTCTAACCAGGGCATGCCAACCCATAAAAGAATTCCACCATTGAGCCAATTTATCCAGTGTAGAGTTTGCCGACTGTCCCGTGACTAGAGTGAAAGAACGCGTATCCGCTGATACAGGGGGTGGCGGTAAGTTTTCTAAGTCAGTGAGGAAACGGCGGATCAGTCCTACCCCGTTTTCAAGTTGTGGATAACCATCATAAAACTGAGCATCAGGGAGTTCTTCTCTGGCCAAGGTATAAAACTCATCAGCCAAATGAAAAAACGTTAGTCCTATAGTACGTCGAAACTTTTCTTGTTCTGCCTGGGCCCAGCGAATAAGCCCTCGAGCCTGCTCTGCAGTGTAAGATCTGATTTGAGGTAGTCCCTTGCGGTAACGGGTAAGGCCTACCGGTACTGCGGCCACGGATGTTACTGCAGGCCAAAGCTCAGCGAGACCACTTAGCGTGTATTCTAGTGCGGGACCATCATTGAACCCTGGACAGAGGACAATTTGACAATGTATTTCAACCCCCGCCTGTGCCAGGGTTTGAAGCTGAGACTGAATCTTGCTGGCCGCACTATTGCGCATCAGCTCTTGTCTGAGAGAACCGTCCAGGGTGTGAACAGATACATAAAGTGGGCTCAAGTGAAGATCCACGATACGGTCTAGATCCTTTTCTGAGACATTGGTTAAGGTAACAAAACTGCCCTGCAAAACAGAGAGACGCCAGTCGTCATCCTTAACGTAAAGGCTGGGGCGAAGACCTTGTGGCATCTGGTCCACAAAGCAAAACTGGCAGTTGTTACGGCAACGCCGAATGCCGTCAGCTGTAGCCTGCACAAAGGTCAAGCCAAGGTCTTCGTCCAATTCCTTTTCAATCTCAAGAACCTCTACAGTACCATCTTTTTTCCGAACGGTTAGCTCCAGGTTTTCGCTGACACAAGCATAAGTAAAATCAATGAGATCGCGTATTGGTTGTCGACCTGCCAGCACGATATAGTCACCTGGCTCGAGTTCGAGTTCAGCGGCAATGCTGCCGAGGTCCACCCTTTCTATCTCTAATCCATTTGTCACTGTCTTCACGCCTTTTCCCCTGGTTGCTGTCTCATTATCCTATATCTTCTTTAGGAACGTCAAGCCCACTATAGGATTGAACTTGAGATACGAGGGAAACAAGGCGAGGCCAAGCAATAGAAATAAAGTGAGCAGCGAGCATGCGGCCCAGTTCAGAAGACAGACTCAATCGCGTCAACCAGTAACCATACATAGAATAAGCG
>JAAYHG010000337.1 GCA_012735455.1 Bacillota bacterium | reverse complement strand
CCTCCTGCCTCCACGCCCCACAGCAGGGTTGAAAAAAGAAAGCTAATACTGAGTGCAAGAAACCATGGCCACCAGCTGCGCAACTCTCTGACTGCGGGAAGAAAAGCCTGCTCCATCAAAGCCAGTCCCAAGCCCAGGATAGTCCACAGCACCTGCCAAAAAGCACATGGGCGGTCGAGCCGATAAAGGGTGGTGAGACTTAGAAGCAATATCGCAGCAACAAGCGGTAAAATGAGCTCATCAGCCCTCGACTCCAGATAAATCAAAGCCAGGTGGATGGACCACAAGGCCGTGGAAACGGCAAGGGGGAGAAGCCACGCCAATGGTTCACGAGCCTCCTGAACCCAATAAACCACAGCGAAAGCGAAAATGCCTAAAAAAATCGCGTACCGCAACTCTTCTCGTTCCGTTGCTCGGGCTCTCTTCAGCAGTCCTCACCTGCCTGCAGGAGGACTACCGTGATGTTGTCCCTACCTCCACGCTTATTTGCCAGCCTGATCAGCTCCTCGACTGCTGTTGGCTGGGTATGTTGACTCAATATAGATAGGATCTCATTGTCGGGGACAGCATTGGTAAGACCATCCGTGCAGAGAAGAAAAGCATCCCCTGGCAACAAGGTACCAGAGCCTCCATCCACTGCCAGTGTTGGTTCTGTTCCCAGGGCCCGGGTCAAGACATGGCGCTGGGGATGCACACGGGCATCTGCCATGTCCAACGATCCTTGGTTAACCAGTTCTTGTACCAAGGAGTGATCCTCTGTCAAAACCTCTAGCTTTCCCTGACGCAGGCGATAGGCACGACTATCGCCCACATGAGCCAGTACATACCGGCGCCCCTGGACCAGGAGTACCGTCAGGGTAGTCCCCATCCCTGCCAACCTGGGATCGCTCCTGGCCACAGTGAACACTTCTTGGTTGGCACGCTTGACCGCCGCCACTAACTCCTCCTGCCATGAAACATGCACCGGGGATTTGCAAGCCAGCTCTTGGATTAGGCTGGTAACAACCTGGACTGCCAGACGGCTAGCCACCTCCCCCGCCTGGTGACCACCCATACCATCTGCCACCAGAGCCAGGTGCCAACCATCGCCCCCGCCGCACCAAAACGCGTCCTCGTTCTTGTCCCGTAGCAGGCCGATATCACTCTGGCCCCAACTCTTAAACAAACTACTCACTCTCCCGCTTGTACCTGCCCCGGAAAGGACCAAGTACTTTTTCCTGATCTGGTGGCACTAAGTCCCGTTCTATAATCCTTATTAAGCGATAGAGAAAGCGATAGAGAAAGCCAAGAAATAACAGGGTTAGGAAAAGATGCAGGGCATCCATATTCTTACTCCTGATATTCTAGGCAGGTGGCACCTAACGTGATTTGGTCACCGGAACGGAGGTTTTTCTCCGTTACATGCTCACCATTAACACGCGTTCCGTTGAGGCTACCCAAGTCTCGTAACCGTGTGCGCCCGTCTTGCCAGCTAAGCTCAGCGTGTACCCTGGAAACCCCGGTATCATGCAGCACTACGTGGTTGGTTTCTCGGCGACCGATATAGGTCTTGGTGCCCCAGAGGGAAAACACCGAGCCGCGATCGGGCCCCCTAAGCACCACTAGGGTGCGTGGTGGTGGTTTCTCTTCACGTTCGGGGCTGTGTCCTGGGCGAAAGGTAAGGGTGGATTCGGCATCTGCAGAAGGAGCGGGCTCGGACGGGACCCGCTCTGAGACCACGCGAATCGTCCTATCGTCCGCAGGCAGTATCTCAACAGCTACGGGACCGGCTAACATGTACTTGCGTTGCTCCGCCTCCGCGGCAACAGCTGCAGCCAGCTGTCCCCTGAGACGCGGCAGCATCTGACAAATAGTGGCAAAGTCATCCCGCGGCAGCTTCACCACATAGCGGTTCGGGCGCCGCCCATCCTCCGCGTCGCTTTCTTCTAGAGCGGCCACTAGGTTAAGTCGCAAGATTTCTGGCAGTGTCTTGCGTCGTCTAAGCAAGCGCCAGTTTTGCCAGCGTTCTTTAAGGCCCTTGCTCAAGGTCCACCCTCTCACAGCTCTCCCCTCCGTCTACTGACTCTGGTGAAAACGCGGTGGCGCAGCTGTCCACAAGCAGCGGAGATATCGGCCCCCAATTCCCGCCGAACCGTGGTGGGTATCCCCTGCTTTCGGAGCACCAAGGCAAAGGCAGTTACCTGCTGCGGACGCGGTCGCTTAAACTCTCGCTCTGCCACCTCATTCAGTGGGATTAAGTTAACGTGGGCCAACTGGCCTTTAAGAAGGGCAGCAAGAGCATGAGCTTCTCGCAGGGAGTCGTTTATACCAGCAATGAGTGCATACTCAAAGGTAACTCGGCGCCCTGTTCGTTCTGTGTACTCCCGCCAGGCCAGAAGTAATTCTCTTATTGGGTAAAGCTTATTCACGGGCATCAGTTGACTGCGCAGTTCGTCAGTGGGCGCATGCAGGGACACTGACAGGGTGAGGGGTAACCCTTCCCGGGCCAGTCTCCTGATCCCGGGTACCAGACCACAGGTGGAAAGTGAGATGTGGCGGTAGCTGAGATCTAGACTCTCCGGCGAGGTGACCAGTCTGAGAAAACCTAGAACGGCACCATAGTTGTCCAAGGGTTCCCCGGTGCCCATGAGCACAATGCTGCGCACCCGCCCTCCTGCCTCCCGTGCCTCCCTTTCTAAGGCCAAAACCTGGTCCACCATTTCCGCCTGAGTAAGATTGCGGGCTAGCCCCGTGAGGGTGGAAGCACAAAAGCGACAGCCCATGCGGCAGCCGGCCTGGGAAGAGATACAGGCGCTGTACCACTTGCGATAGCGCATCAAGACACCCTCCACCGCCTGTCCGTCTTGAAGAGAAAACAGGAGCTTGACCGTCCCTGTGGCCGCCGAGTGCTCCCGCTGGCCAACGCTAAGGACCTGAAGCTCTGTCTCTTCCTCCAGCCGGGCACGCAGGGTGGCAGGAAGATTGCTCATTGCCGCAAAACTGGTGGCTAGCTGTTGGTACATCCAGCTGTACACCTGATCGGCACGGTAGGAGGGGTGTCACCAGTCTATCAAAAGTTGCCTTAGCTCAGGCAGGGTGAGGCCCTTAAGGACAATCTTGGCCACTCTCAGGTACCTCCTCGCTGGCGTAGACGGGCCAGGAAAAAGCCGTCTACCTTATGCCTATGCGGAACAAGTTCCAGATAACCTTCTTTCAGACTAGCGGCAGAGATATAACCTCCAAGGTACGGTTCCAGGTCATCCAGAGTAAAGTCATTGTGCCGGGTAAGAAACTCCTTCACCACAGCCAAGTTCTCTTCCGGCTCCAGGCTGCAGGTACTGTAAACAATAACCCCACCTGGTGCAACACCTGCCGCCGCACCTTCAAGGATAGCAAGTTGGAGCGGGGGTAGTGAAGCCAACTCCTGGGGCGTCTTGTGCCAACGCAGGTCCGGGCGCCGCCGTAAAACCCCCGTACCAGAACAGGGAACATCCACCAGGACCCTTTGAAAGCGGTGCTGGTAATCCTGCGGCAGCGCACGCGCATCGCCAGGCACAGCCTCAATGCTCCTCAAGCCAAGCCGCTGCGCGCTGGTACGAATAAGCTTAGTCTTATGCAGATGTACATCCAAAGCCAGGATCTCACCTTTATCCTGCATCAGTTGAGCCAGGTGAGTGGTTTTCCCCCCTGGTCCAGCGCAGGCATCCAACACAGCTTCCCCTTTCTGGGGCGCCAGGGCATGGGCGGCCAGCATGGAACTCTCATCTTGAACGGTATAGAGTCCCTCGGGAAAACCCGGCAGACGGCTCACGTCACCTGTGCCCTTCAGGTGCAGTGCTTCAGGTGCATATAGATGGTGTCCAACAGCGAAGCCCTTTTCCTCAAAGTAGGCAACCAACTCCCTACGGCTGATGCGGGTGGTGTTGGTACGCAGTGTCAAGGTCGGTGGTTCGTTGTTGGTCTGGCACAAGGCAATGGTTTCGGAAACACCCCAGCGCTCAAGCCAGCGCTCCACCAACCACTCTGGATG
>JAAYHG010000336.1 GCA_012735455.1 Bacillota bacterium | reverse complement strand
CTTCTCTTCTTTCTGGCTTCGATTGTCTTCTTGAGTACCGACGGACATCACTGGCTTCTGCATGCCCTTTGGACCAGCTGGCGTCTGGTACCTCCTGGTGCCCAGTGGGGTGGTCCTGGCCTCTTTGAACAGATCGTGCGTGCGGCAACAACCATGTTTGTTGCAGGTTTTCAAATAGCAGCCCCGGTTGTGGCTGCCCTGCTGTTGGCAGATCTGGCCTTGGGTATTGTTGCTCGCACCATGCCTCAGCTGAACATTTTTGTTGTGGGATTGCCCTTAAAGTCTTTCCTAGGCATCGGTATGGTTCTGCTGTCCTTATCGGCTTACGGCGTCTTGCTGCGGGTCTTGTTGAGGGAGGTGCAGGCTGGCCTTGAAGGGATTCTTTACTTGCTGCCGCCAAGATAGGCGATCCTGGCCGTACCTGCAGTCACGTTACATCAGGTTTGCCCTACAACTTTTCGCTGGCGAAGAAAAGACGGAGCCGGCAACTCCCCACCGGCGACAAGAAGCGCGTCGCAAAGGACAAGTTTTTCATAGCCAGGAGTTAAACGCGGGCCTGGTATTAATGGTTACAGGGCTAACAGTTTTTATCCTCTTACCCCATTGGGGGAGACGCCTCATTGCGCTTACCCAAAAGGCGCTTTACCTGGTCCCTATTGGGGATTGGGAGATAGCGACAGTCTCTAGTTTAAACCTCTCCCTTATCAGCACCTTCGCGCTCATGATGTTACCGTTATTTGCAGCAGCTTTTGGCACTGCCCTTGTCAGTAACATCCTGCAGGTGGGTTTTGTCTTCAGTCTGGATCCAATCCAGTTCCAACTCAGTCGACTCGACCCAGTAAATGGACTACAACGTATTTTCTCGCGCAGATCAGTTGTGACTTTGTTGCGAAGTGTGCTGAAACTTGTTGTGATAACTTGGGTTGCAGTGCTGACTGTACGATCGGAGTATGAGCTTTTTCAGCGTCTACCTCTGATGGGATTGAGTGAGTTCCTTGAAGGACTAAAATCTATCTCTTTTAAACTTCTCTGGCGTAGTGCTTTAACAGTGCTGGGTCTAGCCTTCTTGGACTACCTTTATCAGCGTTGGGAGCACGAGCAGGGACTCAAGATGTCGCGCCAAGAGTTAAAGGAGGAGTTTAAGCAAACAGAAGGGAGTCCAGAGATAAAGGCACGTGTAAGGGAACGCCAGCGCCAACTGGCACGGTCCCGCATGATGCACCGAGTGCCGGAAGCGGATGTTGTTATCACCAACCCTACCCACTATGCAGTGGCGCTCAAGTATGATGCTCTGAGCATGGACGCACCTGAGGTAGTAGCCAAGGGCGCTGGCAGGATAGCTGAGCGCATCAAGGAGCTGGCTCGTTTTCATGGAGTGAGCGTGGTAGAGGATAAACCCTTGGCCCAAGCCCTTTACCGGGCAGTGGATGTAGGGGAAAGTATACCGGCGGCTTTCTACCAAGCGGTGGCAGAAGTTTTGGCTTACGTTTACCAACAAAAGGGACTTGTTTAGCGATATTTGAAAGGTAGGTGGGAAAGTGTCTCAGCTCAGTGGTACAGCGTCGTCGAGCAATCTAAGCTACACTGACATAGCGGTGTCAGTAGCGGTTGTGGCCGTGATCGGCATGCTGATAATCCCTCTTCCCACCTGGTTGCTGGATTTGTTTCTCACTCTCAACATAACTTTTTCATTGACAGTGCTCTTGGTCACCATGTATGTACACGAGCCCTTGGAGATTTCAGTGTTTCCTTCGCTGCTTCTCTTAGCAACTCTTTTCCGCTTGGCCCTGAATGTATCTTCTACACGGCTGATCCTGCTACAAGGTTACGCTGGTCAGGTTATTCTTTCTTTTGGTGAGTTTGTTGTGGGCGGCGACCCGGTTGTCGGTTTCATCGTCTTTCTTATCCTGGTCATTATCCAGTTTGTGGTTATCACCCGAGGAGCAGAGCGTGTGGCCGAGGTTGCAGCGCGCTTTACCTTGG
>JAAYHG010000335.1 GCA_012735455.1 Bacillota bacterium | reverse complement strand
TGCTAATACCATCCACCTGGGAGGCGGAAAAGTGAAGTACGATTTTGACCGGGTGATTGCCCGCAGGGGCACCGGCAGTTCAAAGCACGAGCGGAACACTGCCATGTTCGGGACGGAAGACGTGCTTGATCTGTGGGTGGCAGACATGGATTTTCCGGTGCCGGAACCGGTGGTGCAGGCCATTAAGGAGCGCGCTGAGCACCCTATCTACGGCTACACGTTCCCGCAGGAATCTCTGCTTGAGGCTATTTGCGAGCGGATGTTGAAGCGTTACAACTGGAAGATTAACAAGGAATGGATTGTGTTTAACGCTGGGGTGGTTAACGGCCTCTATTCTGCTGTACAGGCTTTCACTCACCCGGGTGACGAGGTTGTCCTGCAGCCTCCTGTCTATTACCCCTTCTATAATATTGTGAAACACAATGGCTGCCAGGCAGCACTGAACCCCCTTCTCTTCAAGGACGGACGTTATACCATGGACTTTGCCGGCCTAGAGCAGCTTTTTGAAGCTCACACCAGGTTCCCGGTCCGCATCCCGCGCATCAAAGCAATAATCCTCTCCAGCCCGCACAACCCGGTAGGCCGGGTCTGGACCAGAGGGGAACTGAGTACCCTGGCGGAGATCTGCATCAAGAACGACTGCATGATTCTCTCTGATGAAGTGCACTGCGACCTCCTGGTAAAGGGCGCAAAGCACACTCCCATGGCAACCCTCTCCAAGGAAATTGAGCAGCATACAATCACCTTCATGTCCGCCAGCAAAACCTACAACATCGCAGGACTAAGCACCTCGTTCGCCATCATCCCCAACACCAAGTGGCGCCAGCAGTACATTAACATACGGGCAGGACACAACAGCGGCAACATCTTTGGGCTGGTGGCCACGGAAGCAGCCTTCCGCTACGGAGATGAGTACCTGGAACAACTCCTCGCCTACCTGGATGAAAACCGTGACTTCTTCGTCAACTACATAGACACCCACATCCCGCAGCTTAAGGTTATCCCCGCCGAGGGTACCTATCTGGCCTGGGTGGATATGCGTAGCTTGGGCCTAAGCCCCGTAGAACTACAAGAGTTTGTACGCACTAAAGCCCGTCTGGCCCTGGACGACGGTTACGCCTTCGGCCCGGGGGGCGAAGGTTTCCAGCGAGTGAACCTGGCCTGCCCGCGCAGTATCCTGAAAGAAGCCTTGCAGCGCTTGGAACAGGCAGTCAGCAGCCTTTAGCTAGTCAGATGAAGTAAAGGGGGATCAAGATGGAAAGCTTGGATAGTCTGCGTGTTTATTCGCTCCTCTCGGATCACGCTGGCTTCGGCAACTCTTTCTATGCCCAGCACGGGCTGTCCCTACTACTCGAGGCCACGACAGGCAAGGTCACAAAACGCATCCTTCTGGATACAGGGCAGGAGGCAGAGCCGGTACTTCATAATATGAAACTCTTGGGCCTGGACCCTGCCACCGTTGACATGGTCTTTCTCTCCCACTGCCACAACGACCACACACAAGGCCTGCTGGCCATGCTGGACGCCATTGGAAAACCGGTGCCCGTTATTGCCCATCCCGACATCTTTCGGCCCAACTACTCGTCTAGCCCCAGCCTACACGCTATCGGCATGGCCCCGGGGACCCGGGAAGAAATCCTGGATCTGGGCGCAGAACTTATATTGGCAGCGGACCCCTTCCCGCTTATGGACGGCGTCCTGTCCACCGGAGAGATAGAACCCATAACGGAATTTGAAGAACAGGGTATCGGGACATATAATCTGGAGGATGGTCGGATGACACCAGACTTCCTCCGAGACGACATAAGTCTGGTGGCGAACGTTAAGGGCAAAGGATTAGTAATCGCCACTGGCTGCAGCCACGCAGGGATCATCAATATCGTGCGGCAGGCGCAAAGAATAAGCGGGGTCGAACATGTAGCTGCTGTCATTGGTGGTTTGCATTTGGTAAAAGCCAGCGCTGAACGCATTGAGAAGACTGCTGCTGCCTTTGTGGAGATAGCGCCCGACCAGCTTATTGCTGGTCACTGCACCGGGTTTAGTGCCAGTTTCGCCCTAGCCCAGGCACTGGGGGCCAGGTTCACACCCTTGAGCTCAGGACTGGAGATAACCTTTTAGGTTAGTTTAGGTTAGTTAACTTCCAACTGCATCGGTTGAAGGATAACATAAAGCATTTTGGGGCGGTCTCTACAGCCGCCCTTTATGTATTCTCAGATGTGGTGCTCAAGAAATCCAAAGTGAGTCTTGCCCTGGTAGTTCTGCTAGCAGTGTTAACTCTTTAGAAGAAGCTGTCCGCAAGATGACTTC
>JAAYHG010000334.1 GCA_012735455.1 Bacillota bacterium | reverse complement strand
GCCCAAACTCACTGACCAAGGTAATCGCCAGACTAAGAAGTGCGCCCGGCTCGGGCACGTCTAGAGAGAGGAAAAGAGGTAAGAAGATCAGTGCTAAAAAGACAGCAAAGAAAAAGCGCAGGGTAGCAGGGATATTGCGGCTGCCGAATACGGGTGCTATCGTGAGAAAGGCTGCCAGGCGCGCCACTAAGAAAAGAAATAATAGATATGAACGGGACCAGAAGGTCAAGTCATACATGGTTCTACCTCAAGTAGGCCGGCAGACTCGTCAGCAGTTGCTCAGTAAATTGTGTTAAGACCTGTAGCATCCAAGGGGCAAACACTACCAGGCCAACAAGAACGGCTAGAATTTTGGGGACAAAGGCTAGGGTTTGTTCCTGGATCTGCGTAGTGGCCTGGAGGATGCTGACCGCAAGGCCCACCAAGAGGCTTAGTCCTAAGAGGGGACCGGCCACCAAGAGTACAACCACCAATGCATCACGACCCAGGCTAATCACCATCTCTTCACTCATGCTAGCTTCCTCCGTCTAGAAACTTTGTACTAGGGCCCGCGCCACTAAGTGCCAGCCATCCACTAAGATGAACAAGAGAAGCTTAAATGGTAAGGAGATCATGACAGGCGGTAGCATGAGCATTCCCATGGACATAAGGGTACTCGCCACCACCATATCGATGATGAGGAAGGGAATGTAAAGAAGAAAACCTATTTCAAAGGCCGTTTTTAGCTCGCTAATGATAAAGCTGGGGATCAAGACCCGTGTGGGGATATCCTCGGGGCCTTCTGGCTGCGGAAGGCCAGCCATACTGATAAAGAGGGCCAAATCTCTCTCGCGCGTTTCCTTAAACATAAATTCACGAAATGGTTTGGCACCTAGGTCTAATGCCTCTTCGGCCGAGATCTCCCCCGCCAAATATGGCTGAAGTGCTTGGACATTCGCCTGGCTCCAGTAGGGTGCCATAACAAATAAGGTAAGAAAGAGTGCGAGCCCGATGATTACCTGGTTGGGCGGCACTTGCTGCGTGGCTAACCCGCTTCTAAGAAAAGACAGAACCAGCACAATGCGAGTAAACGATGTGGTTAGGATGAGGATAGCGGGGGCCAAAGAAAGTACAGTGAGGAGAAAAAGGATCTGGAGGCTCGTCGCCACTTCGCGCGGCTCGGTAGCTGTCTCCACCCCTAAGCTTATCCGTGGCAACGGCAAAGGCTCTGCCTGGGCATTCCCGGAAATCCAAATAACACCTACAAACGCGAGGGCTGTTATGCAAAGCAAATGTTTGTGTTTCATTGCCATACCCCTCTAGCGGCTGGATCGGTGGCGCAACCTTGCGATGCTCTGATGCACCGCCGCTGTCGCTTCCTGCCACAGGTTAGCGGACTGCCTCTTGCCAGTAGTCTTGCCAGTAGCCTTCACAAGCAGGGTCTGAAAAGGCTCACTGTCTGATATGGCCTCGCTGGCAGGAGTCGCCAGGGGGGGGAGATCATCTGAGCTAAGCTCCTGAAGCACAGTTATCTGCTGCGAACTTACTCCTAAGAGAAACTGGCGTTTACCTGCCCGCACAAGGTAAAGGCCTTTGCCCGGCGCCAGAGGCAGAGCATCTACAACAGCTAGCTGTCCTCCCCTCCCACGCTGGATGCCTAAGTACCGGCTCAAGGCTTTACCGACAAAGATAAAAAGTACAATAACTACCGCCAGGCCAAACAGCCCCCGCATTAGGATTCTCTTAG
>JAAYHG010000333.1 GCA_012735455.1 Bacillota bacterium | reverse complement strand
GGATAATTCCTAGACAAGGTAGGAGAATCCACTTTGGGCGCAGAATTGAAGGTTAATTTTATTAAAAATTGAGGAGGCAGCAGTATGGAGCCAAGTCAACAGGCCAGAGAGGTGGCAGCTGACTATTTCATAGCCGGATACAGTTGAGCTGAAGCAGTTTTCTTAGGTGCCCGGGAGGCACTGCAAATGGGGTTAGACCTACCTTCAGCCCTGGCCACATCTTTTGGCGGTGGGGTGGGCGGCCAAGGCGAGGTCTGCGGTGTTATCAGCGGAGCTGCACTCTTGGTAGGCTTGTGGGGTGGACGTGAACAGGCCGAGGACAAGGAAGCCTACGACCGTGTACGCAGCAAGATGAGGGAATTCATTGCTGGTTTTCAAGGGGAGCACGGGAAACTTCTCTGCCGGGAACTTACCGGCTATGACCTGCGCAGCCCGGAGGGCGAGAAGAGATTCAAGGACGACCCCGAGCGCCGGATCAAGTGTCAGCGTTTTGTTGAGACGGCGGCGGTGCTAGTAACCAAGCTGCTGGCGTAAAAAAATCCCGACTGAGAGTGCCTTGCAGCACAACGTAGCCGGGATCCTCTTTTTTTACCTAGGGTCTTAAGACTACCTTCACCGCCGTCTCGTCCTGGGCGACGAAAGCGAAGGCTTCTTTAATCTCTTCCACCTTGAACTCGTGGGTGATGAGAGGATGGATCTTAACCAGCCCTTGGATCACAGGACGCAGGGCCCGCGGGGCCCACACCTGGCGTTCTTCACGGCTGTGGTGCACCAGGCAGGCGTTCACAAAGGTAAAGCCATCGTCATGCCAGCGTGAAATGTCCAGCCGTACTGGGGTGGTCACCCAGCTGTAGAAAACAAACTTTCCGCCGTGGCATAGGGCCTGAGTGGCCTGGTTGATGGCTGTTTCTGTGCCTGCTGCCTCCACCACGATGTCGGCACCGTGTCCGTGAGTGAGATCCTTTATCACTTGGACAGGATCGTCAGTTGCCGCGTTAACCGCCACGTGAGCTCCCAATTGCTTGGCCAGCTGAAGCTTGCCAGTGCAAACGTCGATAACCACTACGAGATAGGCTCCAGCGGCCCGAGCACACTGGGCGATCACCTGCCCGGCGAAACCAGCGCCGAACACGGCCACCGTGTCACCCAACTTTACTCCTGCTTCTAAGCCTGCAAACATTGCACAGCCGATGGGTTCACCCAGGCTGGCCAGGTCCATGTCCAGGCCTTCCGGGACAAGTTGTACCTCCTCAACCGGAGCCTTAAAGTACTCAGCCAGGTTGTTGTTCCAGCCAAAGGCCATGACCTTGTCGCCAACCTTGTATTCGTGGACACGAGAACCCACCTCTACCACGGTGCCGCCACTTTCATGGCCTAGGAGGAAAGGGAAGCCAGGTTCTTGGCGGAACTCAGCTGTCTTGGGGGGCAACTGGCCACGGTAAAAGTTCTTGTCGGAACCACAGATGCCAACTAGGTGATTCTTCACGATGACCTCGGTTTCGCCGCAGACAAGTTCCCGCTCGGTAAGCTCGATGTCATATGGGCCCTTGAGAACCGCCGCCTTGGTTACCACAGTCACTTGCCTCACTCCTTTGCACCGAGTTTCTACGCTTGATCATGGCTGTCCTAAAAGGTTACTTTGAAGCTAGTTTCAGTAGTAGTTCTTCCGCCCGCTTCGGGTTAAAGATACCGCAGATGCACTGGCGGGCGAGTTCTTTTCCGGCGTCCTCAGCTGTTCTCCGGCCAGCTTCGATTTCTCGTACCATCCGCCGGACTAGGTTAAAGGAGACCTGCCCGTGGCCGCACATGGTGGTTATTTCAGTAATGCTTCGCTCCGGCAGGCGCTCCACGGCACCGTGAACCCCTAGTGAGTACTCAATGGTGTGGGGTTTTAGTCCCGCCTGCTGGCAACATTCTCCTACGTGATCGAAAAGTCCCGAGACGACAATGGAGATGCCGGTGTCGGCGTCTTTTAAGTCTCGCAGCACTGCAATCAAGGTCTCCCGGTCACGGTAGACGGCATGAACCACGGTACCGTCTTGGGTTGCGGCCATTACGTGCTCCGTGCTAGGGTTGTACATATTGCCGCGCTTAATGTCACCGATGTTTACAGGGTTGTGCTTTAAAAAGATTTCTTTTATTGCCTGCAGCTTTTCGCCTGAACCGGCGCTGTTGATCCCTTGAGCGGAAATGGCCAGGACGCAAAAGTCATGGGCAAGGTTTTCTGCAGTCCCTTGACGGTGTAGTGTGTGTGTCATGGCTGTAACCTCCTACTCCCGAAAGCGTGGTTTACCCAGGCCGACGTTGGTCTTGCCGTTGATGGAAAGCGGGTAGGGGAGTTCTAGCCCCGCAAAGGGGAGAGAACCATCCTCCGGAACACGGGCAGCCAGATCCAGGCTAAAAACGGTTTCCAGTTCTCCTTCTACCTCTTTCAGACGCTGAAGAATGGCTGGCACCTTTTCCAGTGGTGCACCAAACTCAACAATGGCCGAGAGAACCTTAACAGGCTTTAGATCATCAGGGAGTGTACCTGCTCGCTTGTCTATCATGAGAGCGGTGACGGGGTTTTGTGGCTCGAACTCCACGCCGAACTCAGCCATGGCGCGTGCTACCTTTTCCACATCAGTGAAGCGCGTTCCAATGCCAGGTCGCCCCAGTTCAATTGCGATCGCGGCCATGCCAGGCGGGAAGCGTCCAGTTACCTCGTTAGTTTTCATCTCTTCCGTGCCACGTCCAGGCACATCAGTAGAGGGGTGTGTAGCCTCTGGGTCCGAGAAGAAGCAGGCGATGTCCCGCGGGTAGTTAAGCTCTGGACGGTAGAGGGCTCCGGTGGGGCAGCACTCCGAGCGAAGGCAGACGCCACATTCCACGCACTCTGCTTGATCCACAGCGGCACACTCTGCGGTCAAAGAGATGGCATTCATAGGGCAGTAATCAATACAATTACCACAGGCCACACATTTTGTTTCATCAACTAACATCTTTTTTCACCTCGAATTTATTTTTTCGCGGCGTAGAAGGCGGCAATCTGGTGGATAAGGGAGGCTCCGGTCTTAATACCGTTGAAATAGCCGTCCACGATCATACTTTCGTTGGGGGCGTGATTGTTCTGGTCAGCAGCAGCGAAGGGGATGGTTATGCAGGGCACGCCGAGGTGTTTCTCAAAGATGTAGTTCGGGCCAGCACCGCCGATACCAGGATAAATGTATGGGTCTACACCGTAGGCGTCGGCCACCGCGTCCCGTGCTACCTCCACAAGTGGATGGGTGATTGGGGTGCGTGATGGTGTCAAGAAGCCAAGTGGTTCGATCTCGGCGTCGGCGTAACCGTTCTTAGCCAGGTGGTCTTTTAGTAACTCTAGTATCCGTTCAGGTTTCTGGTCTGGCACCAGGCGCAGGTCCAGTTTGGCTGTGGCGGTGCAGGGGAGCACAGTCTTAGCACCAACTCCCTGGTAACCTGCCTTAAGGCCAGCGATATTGCAGGTGGGCTCAAAAATCATGTTCTTGTAGTAATCGTCGCCATTGCGATTTTGCAGCAGAGCTGGGATGCCAAGATCAGCGCACAGAGCGTCCTTATCGCAGGGTATGGCCTCAACGGCGGCGATTTCCTCAGGCAGGAGGGGGCGAACATCATCGTAGAATCCAGGGATGCGTACAAGGCCGTCCTCGCCACGAAGAGTAGATAGGAGATGGATCAGCCGCCAGACCGGGCTCGGAACTGCAGCGGCTCGCATGGAGTGTAGGTCGCGGTTGGCACCTTTAAGTGTGATCTGTACGTAGAGCATACCTTTAAGTCCTAGCACCACTAAAGGACGACCATTTTCCTGGACGTGACTATCGGAAAAGATACAGACGTCTGTCTTGAGCAAGTCTTTGTGACTGGCCACAAAGGGTTCCAAGCTAGGGCTGGAAATCTCTTCCTCACCCTCAAAGATAAACTTTACCTTGAGAGGAAGCTTGCCCAAAACCTTAAGGTAGGCTTGAACGGCCTTCACGTGGGCAAAGAGCTGCCCCTTGTTGTCGGAGGCGCCCCGAGCGAAAATCTTTCCGTCGCGGATAACCGGGTTGAACGGATCACTCTCCCAGAGTTCCAGCGGTTCAGGCGGCTGCACGTCGTAATGGCCGTAGATCAGGATGGTTGGTGCCCCGTCGGGGCCAACCTCGCCGTAGACTATTGGGTGGCGTGGTGTCGGCATGACAGTGGCTTCAATTCCAGCTTCACGCATCTGGCGCGCAAGAAGCTCAGCACATTCCTGGACGCCATCGTCCTGTGTGCTGATACTCCTTTGCCGTAGCAGTTGGAAAAGATCTTCCAGGAATACTTCACGCTGGCTATCAATGTAACTGTAAACGTGAGCGAGACTCATGTGTTCCCTCCTCAGTGCTTGAAACTTTTAGGCATATCTGATGACATGATCTTAAGTGATATATTGGCCAGTGGGTCCCGTTTTCCTGCTGGTACTAGCCTAAAGAAAAAAAGTTTATAGGAATTGTTTTGGATTTTGGAGAGGGAATTTAAGCTCACGTGGCGAATATAACTCTCAATTCGGGAGCATATCTGATGATCTGAATTCAGATAGGGGGGTTGGTG